>JALSTE010000733.1 GCA_026983855.1 Acidimicrobiia bacterium | reverse complement strand
GGGGGTCTTGGCCGGGCCGGCGTAGTAAACGGGGTGGTCCCTCATGTACTGGGGCATGGGTTCCCCGGCCTCGAGACGCTCCATGATCTTGGCGTGGGCGATGTCGCGGGCCACCACCAGGGTGCCGGTGAGGGACAGCCGGGTCTTGACGGGGTACTGGCTGAGCTGGCTGCGAATCTCGTCCATGGGTCGGTTCAGATCGACCTCCACCACGTGGTCGGACAGTTCACCCTCGGACACCTCGGGCAGGAACCGGGCCGGATCGGTCTCGAGTTGCTCCAGGAAGATCCCCTCCGAGGTGATCTTCCCCAGGGCCTGACGGTCGGCTGAGCACGACACCGCTATCCCCACCGGACAGGAGGCTCCGTGGCGGGGCAGGCGGATCACCCTCACGTCGTGGCAGAAGTACTTGCCCCCGAACTGGGCCCCGATACCGAAACCGCGTGTCATCTCCAGGATGCGTTGCTCCCACTCCAGGTCGCGGTAGCCGTGACCGGAGGTCGAACCGGAGGTGGGGAGGGTGTCCAGGTAGTGGGCCGAGGCCAGCTTGGCGGTCTTGAGCACGTACTCAGCCGAGGTTCCGCCGATCACCACCGCCAGGTGGTAGGGGGGACAGGCCGAGGTGCCGATGGCCCGCAACTTCTCATCGAGGAACCTCTCCAGCGACCTTGGATTCAGCAGGGCCTTGGTCTCCTGGTAGAGGTAGCTCTTGTTGGCCGATCCCCCTCCCTTGGCCATGAACAGGAACTTGTAGGCGTCCCCGGGTTCGGCGTACAGCTCTATCTGGGCCGGGAGATTGTTGGCGGTGTTCTTCTCGGTGAACATGTCGAGGGGGGCGAGTTGGGAGTACCTCAGGCACGAGGTGGTGTAGGTGTCGTAGACCCCCCGGGCGATGGGTTCCTCGTCGTCGAACCCGGTGAACACGGCCTGCCCCTTCTTGCCCATGATGATGGCGGTACCCGTGTCCTGACACATGGGGAGTACACCCCCGGCGGCGATGGAGGCGTTCTTCAGCAGCTCCATGGCCACGAAACGGTCGTTGGCGGAGGCCTCGGGATCCTCCAGGATGGAGGAGAGCTGCCTCAGGTGGGCCGGGCGCAGGTAGTGGGCGATGTCGTGCATGGCGGTGGCCGTGAGGAGTCGCAGGGCCTCGGGTTCCACCTTGAGGAAGGTGCGGTCCCCGGCGTCGAAGGTGGAGATCCCCTCGGTTCCCAGGCTGCGGTAGACCGTCTCGTCGGGCCCCAGGGGCAGCAGGTGGGTGAAATCGAACTCGGCCATGGTGACTCCTGTGTCGGGGACCGGTTGTTCCTGATCCCGAAGTTACCCCCGTGGAAAGATCACCCCGACCGAACCGCTCTTCGGTGGGGTTCGGGCCATGGTCGCAACCCGAACGGCCCCCTTCCACCCCCAACCTTTTCTGACCTGGTGGGGCTCTGTAGGCGTCCCCCGAGGTCAGAAAAGGGGGTTTGGGTGCTTTTCTGACCTGGTGGGGCTCTGTGGGCGTCCCCCGAGGTCAGAAAAGGGGGTTTGGGTGCTTTTCTGACCTGGTGGGGCTGTGTGGGTG
>JALSTE010000732.1 GCA_026983855.1 Acidimicrobiia bacterium | reverse complement strand
GACAACTGCCGGATCCAACCCGGCACCCTCGAGCATCTCTACCCCGAGGCGGCCGACACCGGGAGCTGACCGGAGTCGGGGCCGTCCGGGCCGAGTTCGGCGCCCCGGCGGTGACGGGTGTGGCGGGAGATGCGGTCATCGCTACGGACCAGGCGTCTCGGCGCCCCGGCGGTGACGGGTGTGGCGGTGCCGGTGGGAGTTTGGTGTTGGGGTCTCAGAGGATCTCACCCAGGGCCCGGGCCACGTCGGCGTGGGCCCGGCGGGCGGTGGCGATGGCCCCCACCATTCCGAAGAATCCGTGGATCATCCCGGGGTACTCCAGCACCGTGACCGGCACCCCGGCCTCGTCGAGGAGTCGGGCGTAGGCCGCCCCCTCGTCGTGGAGCGGGTCGTGTCCGGCCAGGACGACCACGGCGGGGGCCAGCCCGACGGCGTCATCGATCCTGAGCGGAGAGGCGTCGGGGTTCTTCCTGGTGTCGGTGTCGGGGACGTAGTGGTCCCAGAACCACACCATGGCCCCACGGGTCAGGAGCTTGCCCTCGGCGTTGGCCAGGTAGCTGGACCGGTCGAAGTCATGGTCGGTGACGGGATAGACGAGGAGCTGGGCCGCCAGGCGCGGTGCGCCGGTGTCCCGGGCCCGGCGGGCCAGGACCGCGGCCAGGTTGCCTCCGGCACTGTCCCCGGCGACCACCAGACGACCGGGATCGGCCCCGAGGGAACGGGCGTTGTCTGCGGCCCAGAGCAGGGCCGCCCAGCAGTCCTCGACCGCGGCGGGGAAGCGAGCCTCGGGAGCCAGGCGATAGTCCACGGAGACGACGACGGAGCCGGTGCGTGAACACAGTTCGCGGGCCACGCCGTCGTGGGTGTCGAGGTCGCCCAGGACCCAACCCCCACCGTGACAGGTCACGACAAGGGGGGCGTCGGTGGTATCCCCGGGGCGATAGATCCTGAGCCCCAGTGGTCCGCCCGGCCCCTCGATCGTGAGGTCCTCCACCGAATGGAGCTCCACCGGATCTGCGGTGGGTTGGGACATGGCGGCCATGAGGGCCCGGCCCTCGGCCGGTGTCATCTCCTCCAGGGGTGGGTTTCCGGCCTCGGCCATCATGTCCAGCACCATCTGAACGTCGGGTTCCACGGGAATGGGCCGTTCGTCGGTCTCAGAGTTCATGTCGTCCATGTCGGGAGCATCCCACGACCGCGTGGCCCTCGACCACCTCCGGGCTGGGCCGGTCGGGCCCGGGGTGGCTCCTCGCCGGGGTCTCCCGTCCCCCGGGGTGTCCCACGGGTGGCGGTGGTTTCCCCGGGGTGGCCCGCCGGTGGTGGGGCTGACAGGATGGCGGGCGGCACAGGGGACCACGGCTCCATCAGGGGGAAGCAAACATGAACCAGCACCGGTCCAGCGGCACGGAACCATCGAAGGACTCCCCGGGCTCCCCGGACACCTGCCCCGAAGCGGCTGACGGGGGCGGGACGACCACCGCCTACCGGACCTGCCCGCTGTGCGAGGCGGGTTGCGGCCTGGAGGTGACCCTGGTCGATGGCCGGGTGAAGCGGATTCGCGGGG
>JALSTE010000731.1 GCA_026983855.1 Acidimicrobiia bacterium | reverse complement strand
ACAGCGTCCTTCGGGGTCATAGATCGGGTTGTGGTGGGGGGTGGTGGTGTGGTTGCCTCGGGGGCCATGCGTGCCGGACCCCACCCCCCGACGCCGAGAAATCGATGATCCTGGCGTCGATCACCCCGGGCCAGGCGGCCCTGCTGTTCTTCGGTGGGATCATCGCCGGGGTCGTCAACGCCGTGGCCGGTGGGGGATCGGCCATCACCCTCCCGATACTCACCGAGATCACCGACGCCACCATCGCCAACGGAACCAACCGCATCGCCATCATGGTCGGTGCGCTGGCCAGCGTCTCGGGCTACCATCAGGGGGACCGCGTTCCCTGGCGCCGAACCCTGCCCCTGATACCACCGGCATTCGTCGGGGCGGTGACCGGGGCCTACGTGGCGTCACAGGTTTCACCCGGTTCGATGAAGAAGGCCTTCGCCATCGTTCTGTTCATCGTGGCCGGCTCGGTGCTGATCAAGCCCAGCCGCTGGATCACCGAGTCCGAGCGGCGTCTGGGCCAACCGTGGTCCTCTCTGCTGATGTTCGCCATCGGGCTGTACGGGGGCTTCGTCCAGGCCGGGGTGGGGTTCTTCCTGCTGGCCGGGCTGGTGTTCGGTGGGGGCCTCGATCTGGTGCGGGCCAACGCCGCCAAGATGGTCCTGGTGGCGTCATACACGTGGGTGGCCCTGCTGATCTTCATACTGGCCGGCCAGGTGGATTTCGGACTGGGTCTGATCCTGGCGGCCGGCAACTCGATCGGGGCCTACTCCTCGTCCCGCTTCGCGGTGCGCAAGGGAGCCAGTTGGATTCGCTGGTTCCTGATCGTCGCCGCGGTGGGGGCGGCACTGAGGATGCTGCTCACCTGACCGGACCTCCCGCCGCACATCCCAGCGGTCCGTGCCGGTCCGGATCCGTGGATCAATCGGAATCCTCACGCGGGGGGTAGAGCCCCGGTTCCAGCTGGGAGGCGTCATAGGGGGCGCTCCGGCCCTGCTCGAGGGCCTCCTCGATGCGCTCGGAGTAGGCGTGGATGGTGCGGTCCGAGAGGATTCCCCTACGGCGGGCGTCGGCGAGGGCCGACCTCTGGGCCGCGGCCAGTCTCCGGGCGGTCAGCTGCACCTGGCGGTTGTGGATTGACGTCGTGTCCAGTGAGGTGCGGGACAGGCGCTCCTCGATGTCGTCCAGCTCCTCGGTGAATTGGGCCTTCATGCGGGCGTAGAGGGGCGTGGTGATCTCACCGCGGTGGCGCAGGTCCTCCAGTTCGCGCAGCGACGCCCGCAGCACCAGGGCCTCGGCCGTCAGGCGCTCGAACTCCTCGAGGTCCGGGTTCCCCCGCGTGAGGCCCAGACGGTTGAGCAGGGGCCGATAGGTGAGCCCCTGGACGACCAGGGAGAACAGAACCACCCCGAAGACGACCGTGACCGCGTCGGTGCCCTCGAGGTCGGGATGCCGCAGCCCGAGCACCAGGGCCACGGGAATGGCACCGCGAAGGCCTCCCCAGAACATGGCGGTGAGCCAACCGGAGGGGATGTCCCCGCCGAAACGTCCGATCGCCCCCATCATCCCGTAGGTGA
>JALSTE010000730.1 GCA_026983855.1 Acidimicrobiia bacterium | reverse complement strand
TCGGATCATGGCCCATGCCCAGTCTCCGCATCACCGCCCGGGAACGCTCGTTGGCGGTGACGGTGAACGACACGATCTCCTCCACCTCCAGGTGACGCCGGGCCCAGGCCAGGACCGCCCGGGCCGCCTCGGTGGCGTAACCCCTCCCCCAGTGTTCACGGGCCAGCCGCCAGCCGATCTCGACGGACGGGGTGAAGTGGGCCTCGAACCCCACCGGGGAGAGACCCACGAACCCGATGAACGGAACCGGGCCGGCGGGATCGGTCACCTCCACCGCCCACAGGCCCCAACCGCGTTCCCCCAACCCGGCGGCGATCCGGTCGGCGAGCAGATCGGACTCCTCCCCCGTCAAGGGGGCGGGGAAGTGCTCCATGACCACCGGATCGGCGTTGAGAGCGGCGAAGGGTTGACGATCAGCCTCGCGCCACCCTCGCAGCAGGAGCCGCTGGGTGGCGAGTTCCACTGTGTCGCCTCCCACGTCGCGGTATCCACCCATGTCTCCCCTCCCCGGGTCCCGTGCGGGGTGCATTCCGATCAGCGACCCGAACGGTCGGCGAGGCTAGCGGCCACGGCGGGCCGGCCACGGGTATCGGAGCCCCACGCCGCCGCCACGGCGGCTGTCACGATCCGGTCGAACCCGCCAAGCGGAGGCCCGGCGTCCACCCCGACAACCCCACCGGTGGGGCCGACACGGTTGACCCCCACCCCGGTGGGGGCTCTACTGGGCCCATGTCCCGGCCCGACCTCGACGCCCTCGTCGAAGCCGCCCATGAGCGGTACCGGCGGACCCGGCCCCTCTCCGCCGCCGCCCACGAGCGGGCTCGCCGGGTACTGCCGGGGGGCAACACCCGTTCGGTGCTGCACTTCGACCCCTTCCCGTTCCGGGTGGCCGAGGCCCGGGGCTCCCGGCTCACCGACGTCGACGGTCACACCTACATCGACTTCTGCGGCAACTACACCGCCGGGTTGGCGGGCCACAGTCCCCCGGCCGTGAGGGAGGCGGTCACCTCGGCCCTGGGGTCAGGTTGGGCCATGGGGGCCACCCATCCCCGCGAGGTGGAACTGGCCGAACGGATCTGTGCCCGGTTCCCCACCATCGAGATGGTCCGGTTCACGAACTCGGGCACCGAGGCCAACCTCATGGCCATCGGGGCCGCCCTCCACCACACCGGACGCACCGGTGTGGGGGTGTTCGACCACGGCTACCACGGTGGTGTGCTCTCCTTCGGCGATGCGGGCGGCCCCCACAACCCCCTGAACGTCCCCCACCGCTTCGTGGTGGCCCCCTTCGACGAGGATGCCGGTCTGGACGCACTCTTCGCCGATCCCAATCTCGGTTGTGTGCTGATCGAGGCCGTCCAGGGCTCGGGTGGTTGCCGACCGGCCCGACCGGAGTTCCTCTCCGAGCTGCGCCTCCGCTGCGATCACCACGGCGTGGTCCTGATCCTCGACGAAGTCATGACCTCCCGCCTGGCTCCCGGCGGCGCCCAGGAGCGGTTCGGGGTGTCGGCCGACCTGACCACCCTGGGCAAGTACCTGGGTGGGGGGATGACGTTCGGGGCCTTCGG
>JALSTE010000729.1 GCA_026983855.1 Acidimicrobiia bacterium | reverse complement strand
GTTGGCCCGCCGGGCCGACCATCTGATCCGGAGCCAGAGACACGTGGACGTCGACCCCGAGGTGCTCACGAACGGTGAGCTCGGGTCTCTCCGGACGAGCTTCGACCTGCTGGTACTGGCCGAGTCCACTCCATCACCCCTCACCTCGATCTCGAGAATCGACGCCCGGGACGTCGCCGGGGCCATGTCCGCCTCCCTGACCTATGAGAGAGGGCCGCTGGCCGACGCCCACGACGCCTTCCGGTACTCGTTCCCCGAACGCCGGTCACGGTTCCTCGAGTCGGCCCGGGTGCTCGAGGAACGCCGACTCCGGCGGATTCTCGGCGACAAGCCCGCCTGGAGGCTGAGCCATCCCTATCCGGCCGTGCTCGACGACATCGGCACCGCCCTGTACCCGATTCTCGGAGGTCCCCGATGACCTCCGTCGCAGAACGTCTCAAGGCATCCCGGAGGATCGACTGGAAGTACCTCCTCGGGGAACCGCTGCTGAGAGACGTCGCCGTGCTGGAGCCGGTCGGCCATGACCTTCGAACCGCCCTCGAGGTCTTCGCTGACCGGTTCCAGCCGGTGCCCTCCGACGATACCGAATTCCGCCACCCCGATGGGACACCTTCCCGTCTGGTCGTCGTTCCCGATGCGACACGACGACGCATGGAGCGGGCCCGCGCCCTCGTGGCCCCGGGGGGATGGCTCTACGCCGAGTTCGGGGCCCGCTCCCCATCACTACTGAGGAATCCGGCCCACCTGGTCCACGACTTCGACTCCGTACGCACCTACTGGGTCCATTCCACCCACGACTCACCCCGTGCGTTCGTCGAACTGACCACGCCCGGAGCGGCCCGGGCCTACACGGCCCGCCACCTCGGAGGGACGGCCCGTCACCTCGTCGGGTGGCTGATCCGCTCCGCCGCCGTCAGGCGCAGTCTGGGTCCGGTGGCCCTCGTGGCCCGACGACCCGACCCCGACCGGGGGACCGCCTCGGGTGACCCCGCCATCTGTCAACCACCCACCACGGGCGACGACCGCGACGATGACGGCGGTGCTGACGACGAGAAGAGCGGGGTGATCGTGCTGACCCCCTCCTTCTCCGCCTCCCGCCACGTCATAGGCCTGATCGTGAACGAGCGGACGGGTGCCCTACTCCGGGTGGTCAAGACCTCCCGCCTCGCCGACGACACCCAGCTCGAGGCCGAGGCCCGGGCCCTGACCGCGGTGGAGGAGCTTGCCCACCCTCCGTTACGGCCCCGGGTGCTGTCGTGGGGTCCGGCTCCGGGGGGGCGTCGATTGGTCCAGACCCCCGTGGCCGGTGATCCCATGGACCGCAGAGCGGTGGCCTCCGACCCCGAGGGCTGCACCGATCTGATGGCGGAATGGTTGTCGGGACTGGACCGGCCCGGTCGATCCCGACCCGTTGACGACGGCCGATGGGCCCGACTCGTCGAGGAACCCCTCCGCCTGCTCGAGCTCGGCCTGGATCCCGGCGACCCCGTGAGGGGTCTCATCGACCCCACCCGGACCGTGGTGGGTGACCTGGCCCACCACGAGATCCCCGTCAGCTTCGAGCATGGGGACACCCGGCACCCCAACATCCTCATGGGCCCCGACGGCGTGGGACTCGTGGACTGGGAACTGGGTCAGGCGGAGGGCTTCCCCCTGCACGACCTCTCCTTCTTCCTGGAGTTCGTCCTCGAGTCGCGAGGCGTCGAGCGGCCGGCGGCGAGTCTGGTCGATCCCGGCTCGTGGGCCGGGGCCAGGTTGGCGGCCGAGGCCCGGCGCCGGGACCTCGACCCCCGACTCTGCGGACCCCTGGTTCTGCTGGCCCTGGCCCGCCGGACCGCGGATCATCACCGTCGGGCCGGAAGGGTGGGACCTCGACCCTCCGCTTCGTGGCGATCCTGCCTCGAGGCCCTCGGCCGGGGCACCTCCGTCCAGAGGGTGGGGGTGACGTGAGGGTTCTCTACATAACCAACGGCTTCCCCTTCCCCATCACCAGTGGCTACCTGAGGCACTACCACTTCATCCGCGGGCTCTCGGCCCGCCACGAGATCACCCTGCTCTCCATGGTCGGTCCCGGTCACCGGCCCCATCACCGAGATGCCATGTCCCCCTACCTGGCCGCGTTGTCCGTGTACCCCCGAAACGACCGGGAGACCATCGGGGCCCGGCTCGGCGATCGCCTGTCCCGCCTGGTTCCCATCCGGGCCACCGGCGGAATGCGGGACCTCCTCTCCGACGCCCGGGCCCTGGTGGCCTCCGGTGAGGTGGACGTGATCTTCTTCAGTGGAAAACAGACCTATCCCGCCCTGGCCGGCTTGGCCGGGGTACCGGTGCTCGCCGACGCCTGCGACACCGCCTCGGCCCGGGTGCTCATGGGTCTGAGGCGACGTGGCCGCCGGAGGGGGCCTCGAATCGCCACCGACCTCCTGGAGGCGGCCGCCCTACGTTGGGTGGAGCAGCGGATAGTGCGCCGGGCCCACCACGCCCTGTTCGCCAGCGAAAGGGACCGTGGTCTGCTGCGAGCCTCCCACCTGTCCACCTCGGTCGTGCCCAACGGTGTCGACACCGAATTCTGGCGTCGGAGCCGGCCCGAGTTGGGCCTCGCCTCAATCGTTTTCACGGGCAAGCTCGACTACGCCCCGAACGTCGATGCCGCCACCACCCTGGTGAACCTGATCATGCCCCGGGTGTGGCGCGAGTTTCCCGAGGCGAAGGTGACCCTCGTCGGACGGGACCCGACCCCGGCCGTGAGGGAACTGGGCACCCGGCGCGGGGTGGAGGTGACGGGCGAGGTCCCCGACGTCCGGCCGTACCTGGAGGGGGCATCGGTCTTCGCCGCTCCCCTGAGATTCGCCTCGGGCATACAGAACAAGCTCCTTGAGGCCATGGCCATGGAGGTACCGGTGGTCACATCACCCGTCGCCGCCGCCGGACTGGTCACGGCGGAGGGTGACCCCCCACCGGTCACGGTGGCTGATGCCCATGACGACTTCGCCTCCCGCCTGATCGGGGAGCTGCACCGCACCGGCCGGGACCGGACACCACACACTCCGGGGCGGGCCTACGTGACCCGCCACTTCGACTGGGATCGGGCCGTCGACCGGATCGAGGCCCTTCTCGCCGGGATGGCACCCGCGTCCCCCGCACTCGGTTCGGGGATCGACCGCATCGAGGAGCCGGCATGAGTTTCACCGTCGCCCTCATTGGCGCCGACGGGGCGGGTAAGACCTCGATCGGCCAGCGCCTCGAGTCCCGCTACCGGCTACCGGTCCGCTACATGTACATGGGCGTCAACACCGGGGCCGGCACCCACATGCTCCCGACCACCCGGGTCCTCCGGGCGGTTAGGAGGGCCCGGGGCCGCCGGGAGTACCACGGGCCACCACCGGAGATGGCCACCCCGCGCCCATCCGATGACCGGGGTCCCCTGAAACGGCTGGTGAGGGCCGGGCGGGCGGCGGGACGCACGGCCAACCTCCTGGCCGAGGAGTGGTACCGGCAGGCCATCGCCTCGGTACACCGCCACCGGGGCCGGGTAGTGGTCTTCGACCGTCACTTCCTGGCCGACTACCACGCCCACGACATGGTGGCGGGGCCGGGCCAGCCCTGGGGGCGGAGGCTGCACGGGGCCATCCTGCGCCGCATCTACCCGAGACCCGATCTGGTGCTTTTCCTGGATGCCAGCCCCGAGGTGCTGTTGGCCCGCAAGGGTGAGGGCGATATCGAATCACTGGCCCGCCGGCGGTCGGACTACCTGTCCACGGCCGGGGAGTGGCCGCGCTTCAGCCGCATAGACGCCGACGGACCAATCGAGGACGTGTTCACCGCCGTCTGCCGCGAGTTGGACACCCTCGCGGGGGAGGTCACGCGATGACGGTCGTCATGGTCACCGACGCCTCCCGGGGCTCGGCGGTCGCCATCATCAGATCGTTGATCGCCAGCGGCCATTCGGTTGTGGCCGGAGACCGTTCCCGACTGGCCCCCGGTCTGTACTGTCGCGGCCTCCGGCACGGATTCCGGTATCCCGATCCCACCCGGCACGCCGCCGCCTACCGAGACACCGTTTTCAAGGTGGCCCGAGAGCAGCGGGTCGACCTCCTCATCCCGGTGACCGACGCCACCACCGGGGCCCTGGGCCCCGGGCGGGAGGCCAACCAGTCCCACTGTCGGGTGGTGGCACCCGACCCCGAAACCCTGGATCGGGTGCACGACAAGAACTCCCTGCTGACCCTGGCCGCGGATCTCGGTGTTCCCGTCCCGGCGACCCTCAGGATCGCGTCCGGCGGTGGGACCCCGGACCCGAACCGGATCGGCCGGGAGCTGGGTTGGCCGGTGGTCATCAAGCCCGAGAGATCCACCGTCGCCACACCACGGGGCGGGGTGGTCAAGCTGGAGGTCTCCTACGCCGCCGATGCCGACGAACTGGAAGAGAGGCTCGGCCGGGTACTACCCCACTGTCCGGCCCTGTTGCAGGAGTACTTCCCCGGTGAGGGACACGGGCTCGAGGTCCTCGCCCACCGGGGGAGAATTCTCTGCGCCTTCCAGCACCGACGAATTCGCGAGGTCCCGTTCACCGGTGGGGCCAGTTCCCACCGCGAGGCGGTTGATCCCGACCCGACCCTGCTGGAGTACGCCTCCATCCTCATGGCCGCCACCAAGTGGACCGGGCTGGCCATGATCGAGTTCAAGGTGGCGTCCGAGCGGATCCGTCTCATGGAGATCAACGGACGGGTGTGGGGTTCACTGCCGCTGGCGGTGGCCGCGGGTATGGACTTCCCGTCCCGGCTCGTGGATCTGGTCCTCGATGGTCCCCCCTCCGGTCCCGTCGACACCCGGTACCGCCGGGGCACGACGTCACGCAACCTGGGTCTGGAGATCACATGGGGCCTCTCGGCCGTCAGGGACGGTCGCCGGACCGAGGGGTTGAGGGTGCTGGCATCACTGGCGGATCCCCGCCCCGGCTACGACATCGCCCGGTTGTCGGATCCCCTACCCGGACTCATCGAGCTGGTGGCCATTGCCCGCCACCTGACCGGAAAGGCCGCCCGTGCCCTCCATCGTTGAGAGAATCGCCTCGGGTCGGGCCCTGGAGATCGCCTCCCGCCTCGCATCACGGACGGTCCCGTGGCGGCGCGGCGCACTGGTGACCCTCACCTATCACCGGCTGCTGATCGCGGGGAACGAGGACCTACATCCCGGCCTGGCCACGGTCGACCCCGACCTCTTCTCCCTCCAGATGGACGAACTGGCCCGAGACTGGAATCCGGTCACCCTCGGCGACGTCCTGGACGCCGCGGCGGGGGGACCCTCTCTCCCCAGCCGGGCCGTGCTGGTGACGTTCGATGACGGCTACCGCGACTTCGGAGAGGTCGCCTGGCCGATCATGGCCGCCCGGGGTATCCGCCCCACCCTGTTCGTGGTCACCGGCCACGCCACCGACCCGAACCGCTGGTTCTGGTGGGATCGACTGCACCGGGCCCTGGGCCGGGATTCCGACACCCGGCTGCCCCGGCTTTCGGCGCGGGTCAAGGCCCTCCCCCACTACGAGGCCATGGACCTCGTCAACGACGTCGAGCGCGAGTCGGGTCTGGGTCCGCCCCGTCGCCGGGTCACCCACGACTGGTCCGAACTCAGACGCCTGGAGGCCGAGGGGGTCGACATCGCCCCCCACACGGTCACCCATCCGCTACTGCACCGCTGCCCCCCCGACCTGATCTCCGGGGAACTCCGCGACTCCTGGACCCGGATCAGCGGGGAGCTGGTCCGACCGCGGCCCGCCTTCGCCTATCCCGACGGCGGCTTCAATCCCGAGGTGCTGGAGTTGATGGGGGCAACGGAGATGGAGATCGCCTTCACCACCGCCCGCGGTGGGGGTCGGCCCGGATGGGGAGATCCCCTGCTCCTCCCCCGTGTGAACGTCGGGGCTCGAACCGACGTGGCCCTGCTCCGGGCCCAATTGGCCGTATTCGGCGGCACACCGATGCGCATGAGAAGCGAACCCGGGAATCGACGCCCGGCCTATCCGAGGAATTGTGACTGAGATGGATATCGGCGGACTCATTTCGATCGGTCGCAGATGGCTGCTCGCCCTGGTGCTGGCCGCCCTGGGGGGAGGGATACTCGGCTTCGCGTACAGCTCCAGCGCCACCCCCGTGTTCGAGGCCCGCACCCGCCTGCTGGTCGGCCCCATCAACGCCGATGCCAGCACCCTTCGGGCCGCGGGACAGACCTCACAGACCTATGCCGAGTTGGCCGGCAACGACGCCGTCCTGGAACGAGCCGTCGCCGGCCTGGGCCTTGATGCCCGGGCTCTGAGGGCCGCCACCGTCACCGCCCGGGCCAGTGACATAACCAGATTTCTCAAGATCACCGTCCGCCACGAGGATCCCGAGGAGGCCGCGGCCATCGCCAATGCGATCGCCGCCGAACTGAATCGAATCGCCGACTCTGAGCCCGCCAGCGCGACGGGTGGTCAGGTGGGCGACATCACGATCATCGAGCCCGCCTCCGTTCCCGGTAGTCCGGTGTCACCCGACATCAAACTGATCTCCGTGCTCGGAGCCATGGCCGGACTCGTCGCCGCCGCGGCCATCGTGCTGGGGATCGAGTATCGCCAGAACCGTATTCACACCCCCGAGGACGTCGAGGCACTGACCGGATCTCCCGTCGTGTCACGGATCCTGGCCGGGACCCGGTTCTCCGATGGCGGTCGTCGACCCGATTCGTGGAACAGTCCGCACTCGGCCACCGCCCTGTCCTTCCGGGGACTGGCCGTCGAGGTGGCCTCCAGCCGTCCCCGTACCGGGGAGGGGGCATCGGTGCTGGTGGTCGGCACCGAACCCGGTGACCGCTCAGGTGACGTGGCGGTGAATCTGGCCGTCAGCCTCGGCCAACTGGGCACGCGTGTGGCCCTGGTGGACGCTACGGCCGATCTCTCACTACGTGCCTTCATCATCGACCTCGAGGCCACCACCGTCTCCCCGACCGTCTTCGAGATCAGGGGTGGTGACCTGGTCCCCGTGCTCGACCCGGGTCGTCCCGGTCGCAACGGCGGTCGGATGACCTCCTCATCCGACTCGAGGTCCCGGAGCCGGAGAACCGGCCACACCAACGACGGTTCCGCGACGATCGTGGACCGAATCTCCCGTCTCGAGCAGAGGTTCGACTTCGTGGTCGTGCACCCCTCTCCGGTGGTCAGTACCTACACGCCCCTGCTGTGGGCCCCCCACTGCACCTCGACGCTGATGGTCATAACCCGGAGTCGAGCCCGGGCCGACCTGGTCGTACGCAGCACCGAGGCGCTCTCCCGAACCGCGGCCGATTTCCCCGGGTTGATCCTCGATGAACGTCCCCGTGCCAAACCACGGCCATCCCCGACCCTGCCCACCGCCACCAGGGCCGAACCATCCCCCAACGGCGGAAACCCCGCCAAACAACCCAAACCATCCCCCAACGGCGGAAAGCCCGAATCGGGAGGCCGGGGC
>JALSTE010000728.1 GCA_026983855.1 Acidimicrobiia bacterium | reverse complement strand
GAGGAGCACCACATCCACGCCCAGCCCTTCTCCGAGGGCATCTCGACGGGGGCCACCACGGGAATCGCCACCATCGCCACCCCCGTGGAGGGCGGGTACCTGGTGAACGGCCGCAAGATCTTCGCCTCCCTCTCCGACGCCGCCGACCGCCACAACGCCATCTGCGTGGTGGAGGGTGACGAGACCGTGAGGTTCCTCTCCATCCCCGCCGACGCCGAGGGAGTGAGGGTGGAGGGGGACTGGGATCCCCTGGGAATGAGGGGCACCATCTCCAAGAACCTGGTCTTCAGGGACGTGTTCGTGCCCGCCGACAACGAGCTGCTCCCACCGGGTGGTTTCGACCAGGCGGCGGCCCGTTGGCCGTTCTTCTACATGACCCTCTCCTTCGCCTTCGTCGGCCTCACCCGTGGGGTCCTCGACTTCACCGCCTCCTACCTGCGGGGCGAGCAGGGAACGTCAGCCCGCCGCGACATCCAGCAGAAGCAGAACGGCTGGGCGGACATGCAACTGGCCTACGAGAGAATGCGGGCCCTGCTCCACCGGGTGTTGGAGCGGGCCACCGTGGATCCCGATCCCGAACTGGTGCGCCAGGCCTGGGCTTCGGTCGTCACCACCATGGACACCGCTCCGGAGGTGGCATCGACCGCCATCCGGGTCTGCGGCGGTCGCTCCCTGCTCAAGACCCTCCCCCTCGAACGGATGTTCCGGGACGCCAGGTGCGGGGCCACCATGCTGCCCTGGAGCGTGGAGGTGCTCCGCGAGAGACTGGGCCGCTACGAGTTGTACGAGGACGACGGACCCAAGTTCCACGCCGGGGCCTGACCGGGCGCACCCCACTCCCCCACCGACGGAGACCCGATGATGAACCCGCCCCTGACCGAATGGAAGTGGATACGGCGTTTCGCCGAGCAGTTCGCCCTCTGTGGCCTGACCGGGGGCGAGACCGTGATCCTGCTGTCGGAGACCGCCAGCCGACCCGAGCTGGTGGAGACGGCCCGGCTGGCCCTGGCCAGCACGGGTCACCACGTGGCCCAGGTGGTGATGGACACCCCGCCCGAACCCGGCCCGGTGCCCACCCGCTCCACGGGGGCCTCCCAGGCCCTCGGCGGACACCCGGCGGCCGTCGCCGGTCTGGCCGGAGCCGACTTCGTGGTCGACTGCACCGTCGAGGGCCTCCTGCACTCCCCCGAACTGGGCGCCATCCTCGGCTCCGGTACCCGGATCCTGATGATCTCCAACGAGCACCCGGCGAACTTCGAACGCTGGCCCCACGATCCGGCCCTGGCCGGGCGGGTCGCCACCGCCACCGAGATGATGCGGACCGCCGCCACCATGAGGGCGTCCTCCCCGGCTGGAACCGATCTGACCGTGAGCCTGGACGGAGCCTTCGTCGCCGGTTCCTCGGGGGTGACCTCGGGTCCCGGCGACATCGCCCACTGGCCCGGGGGCCTGGTCCTGGCCTTCCCCGCCCCGGGCACGGTGAACGGCACCGTGGTCCTGGCCCCCGGCGACATGAACCTCACTTTCAAGGAGTACATGTCCTCACGGGTCGTGCTGACCGTCGAGGACGACTTCAT
>JALSTE010000727.1 GCA_026983855.1 Acidimicrobiia bacterium | reverse complement strand
GATCGAGAGACCGGCCACGGTAGGGGCCGCCAGCGGACACTGGTGGGTCTGGCCGCCCTGACCTGGGTGGCGGTCTACGTGATGAACGGCCGCTTCTGGGACCGGATCGTCTACGACCTGGCCGGGGTGGCCCGTGACAGCCGTCTGGGGGACTCGGTCCACTTCTTCGTGTTCGACACCACCAAGATCCTGCTCCTGCTGGGTGGCATCATCTTCGTGGTCACGGTCCTGCGCAGCTTCATCACCATCGAGCGCACCCGTTCCCTGCTCGGCGGCCGAAGGGAGGGGGTGGGCAACGTCGCCGCCGCCGGCCTCGGGGTGGTCACCCCCTTCTGTTCGTGCTCGGCCGTTCCGGCCTTCATTGGGTTCGTGGCCGCCGGTGTCCCCCTCGGGGTGACCCTGAGCTTCCTGATCGCCTCTCCGATGGTCAACGAGGTGGCGGTCATCCTGATCTTCGGGATGTTCGGCTGGAAGGTGGCCGCCATCTACGTCGGCTTCGGGCTGCTGGTGGCCATCGGGGCCGGCTACATCCTGGGTCGCCTCCGCCTGGAGAAGTGGGTCGAGCCCTTCGTGTTCGAGACCCGGCTCCGGGGCGAGATCGTCGAGCCCTCCACCGACATGCCGTGGTCGGACCGCCTGGCCCTGGGGGTACAGGAGGTCAAGTCGATCATCGGGCGGATCTGGCCCTATCTCCTCGTGGGCATCGCCCTCGGTGCGGTGATCCACGGCTGGGCTCCCGAGGACCTCTTCGCCCGCTGGGCCGGCTCGGGCAACCCCCTGGCCGTGCCGATCGCCGTCGTCCTGGGAATCCCGCTCTACTCCAACGCCGCCGGGATCATCCCCCTGGTTCAGGCCCTGTCGGACAAGGGCGTGGCCCTGGGCACCGTACTGGCGTTCATGATGGCCGTGGTCGCCCTGTCCCTACCCGAGATGATCCTGCTGCGTCGGGTCCTGAGGCCCCAACTCCTCGCCACCTTCGTCGCTGTGGTCGGGGCGGGCATCCTCTCCGTGGGCTACCTGTTCAACATCATCATCTGATCCCCCCGAAAGTGAGAACAACCATGAAGATCGAGATCCTGGGTACCGGCTGCAACAACTGCCAGAACCTGGAGAAGAACACGATCACCGCCCTCGAGCAGCTGGGCATGGACGTACCCATCGAGAAGGTCACCGACTACGCCGAGATCGTCTCCTACGGCGTCATGTCCACCCCCGCCCTGGCCGTCGACGGCGAGGTGAAGATCGTGGGAAAGGTTCCCCCCGCCGCCGAGATCGCCGAGGTCCTGAGCGCCGCGGTCTGACCGCCTCCCCCCGATCTCTGACCTCGGGGGACGCCCACAGAGACCCACCAGGTCAGAAAAGGCCTGCGGGTGCGATCTATGACCTCGGGGGACGCCCACAGAGACCCACCAGGTCAGAAAAGGCCTGCGGGTGCGATCTATGACCTCCTAGGACGCCCACAGAGACCCACCAGGTCAGAAAAGGCCTCACCGGGGAGAGGTGGTACGGGGGTTCCTACCTCGACCCCTCGGGCCCAGCCGCATCCACGTACCGGCGCAGGGACTCGAACGATCCGC
>JALSTE010000726.1 GCA_026983855.1 Acidimicrobiia bacterium | reverse complement strand
TGACCGACCGCCTGGAGGGCATCGACCCCCAGGGTGACGATCCGCTGAACCTGTTCCGGGTCCACTGGTACAACCGCCACAACGCCCCCGGCTTCGTGGAGGTGCCCGACCACCTGGTCCTGACCCCGGAGTTCACCGGGGTGGAGGCCCCCATCATCCTGGCCCTGGGTAACCGGTTTCCCATGATCAGGGCCCACAAGGTGCTGGCCGCCTACGCCTGTCTGGCCCCCAGGGTGGTCACCGGGAGCTTCGACCCCACCAACAGCCGGGCCATCTGGCCCTCGACGGGCAACTACGCCCGTGGCGGGGTGGCCATCAGCCGGATCATGGGGTGCCGTGGCGTGGCGGTCCTGCCCGAGGGTATGAGCCGGGAGCGCTTCGAGTGGCTGGACCACTGGATCGAGGACCCCGACGACGTCATCCGCACCTACGGCACGGAATCCAACGTCAAGGAGATCTACGACGCCTGCAACGAGCTGGGCAAGGATCCCTACAACGTGATCTTCAATCAGTTCAGTGAGTTCTGGAACCACCTGGGCCACTACCACGTGACCGGGCGGGCCCTCGAGCACGTCTTCGAGAACTTCGCGGGGGCGCGACCCGGCTCACGCATCGCCGCCTTCGTGTCGGCCTCGGGCTCGGCGGGGACGCTGGGGGCCGGTGACTACCTCAAGGACCGACACGGCTCACGGACGGTGGCCGTGGAGGCCCTGGAGTGCCCCACCATGCTGGCCAACGGGTTCGGTGAGCACAACATCCAGGGCATAGGCGACAAGCACATCCCCCTCATCCACAACGTGATGAACACCGACATCGTGATCGGAATCTCCGACAAGTCCACCGACGCCCTCGGGGTCATGTTCAACACCCCGGCCGGCAAGAGCTACCTGATCGATCAGGTGGGCTGCTCCCCGGAGCTGGTCGAGGGTCTGGTGGACCTGGGTCTCTCGTCGATCTGCAACACCCTCGCCGCCATCAAGACCGCCAAGTATCTCGATCTGGGCCCCGAGGACGTGATCATGACCGTGGCCACCGACGGCTCGGAGATGTACGGCAGCGAGAGGAGGGCGTACCTCGACGCCCATCACGGCGACGGGTACGGCCCCATCGACGCCGCCGAGGCCTACGGACAGCACCTGGCCGACGTGGGTCCCTCCGATCTCCAGGAGCTGGGGGAGACCGGTCGGGACCGCGTCTTCAACCTCGGGTACTACACCTGGGTGGAGCAGCAGGGGGTGGACATCCCCGAGTTCGAGTCCCGTCGCAGCCAGTCGTTCTGGGACGGGCTGCGTCCCTGGCTGAACCACCTCGACGAGCGCATCGACAGGTTCAACCACGACACCGGAATGGCCGGGAGCTGAGGGGACGGGGCCGAGAGGGATCGGGAGCCGACGATGACCATCGAGGGAAACCCCTTCATCATCTACCGCCACCGCCTGCGGTCATACCTCCGGTGGATTGACGGGGGTGGGACCGACCTGGGATTCGTTGACCTGGTGGAGGAGCTGGACTCGGCGGTGGCCGAGGTCGACGGTCACGGCTTCACCGTCACCCCGGTGACGGAACAGCCCGGGCTGGCGGCGGCGGCCGGGTTGCCCCGTAGGTCCCGTCTGTGGGTCAAGGACGAGACCTCCAACGTGTCGGGTTCCCACAAGGCCCGCCACCTGTTCGGGTTGGCTCTGCACATGGCGGTCTCCGAACGTCTGGGGGACCGGGCGGGGGGTGACGGGTCCGAGCCGACCGAGCTGGCCATCGCCTCCTGCGGCAACGCGGCCCTGGCCGCCGCGGTCATCGCCCGGGCCGTGGACCGGCCCCTGCGGGTGTTCATCCCCACCTGGGCCGACGCCCCCGTGGTGGAGAGTCTCGAACGGCTCGAGGCCCGGGTGCAGGTGTGTGAGCGTCGCCAGGGCGAGTCGGGGGATCCCTGCTACCGCAGGTTTCGGGAGTCGGTGGCCTCGGGAGCGGTGCCGTTCTCGGTCCAGGGCACCGACGCCCCCGAGACCCTCGACGGGGGCAGGACCATCGGATGGGAGTTGGCGGACCAGCTGGCCGATCTGCAGGGGGCCCCGGCCCGTCTGGACACGGTCACGGTCCAGGTCGGGGGAGGGGCGTTGGGGGCCAGCCTGGCCATGGGTCTCCGGGACGGGGTCGAGGAGGGGCGCCTGCTGGCCATGCCCTCCGTCCACCCGGTGCAGACCGAGGCGGTGCATCCTCTGGAACGGGCCTTCAACCTGCTGGTGGAGGAGGGCCGACGCACCGGGCTCTCGGGTTCCTCGCTGATGGACGTGGCCCGATCGGACCCCGACCGCTTCATGTGGCCCTGGGAGGACATGGGCGTGTCGATCGCCAGTGGGATCCTCGATGACGTCACCTACGACTGGCTACCCCTGGTGGAGGCCACCATGGAGTCGGGTGGACATCCGGTCACGGTGGGGGAGGAGCTGGTTGAGCGGGCCTGGAGGCTGGGACGGGAGAAGACCGGGATCGATGTGTCGGCCACAGGCACCGCCGGACTGGCCGGTCTCATGGAATTGGCCCCCACTCTCCCCGATGACGTCTTCGCCGCCGTCCTGTTCACCGGGAGCCAGAGGGACTGACTCGGTGCGATCGGGTCGCCGATCGAATACCCTCGAACCCGTCATGTCCCTCACCGACGCCAAGAAGCGGGTTCTCGACGTCCTCAAGCGCAGGGGTCCGGTGGCGGTCGGCCCGGTGGCCCGTGAGCTGGACATCACCGAGGCGGCGGTGCGCCAGCACCTCTCGGCCCTGGAGAAAAATGGTCTGGTGGGCTCGGTGGTGTCCGAACCCCACGGCCCGGGCCGCCCCGCCACCTACTGGGCCCTGACGTCGCTGGCCCGCGACCTGTTCCCCGACCGCCACGCCGATCTCACCGTTGAGCTGATCGACGCCATCCGCACCGCCATCGGACCGGAGGGTCTGGCCAGGGTGATGGCCACCCGGGCCGGGCGCCAGCAGGAGATCTACGCCGAGGCGGTCTCGGGGGCCGAGACCCTGGGCGACCGGGTGGCCGGCCTGGC
This sequence comes from Acidimicrobiia bacterium, assembly GCA_026983855.1. Lineage (GTDB taxonomy): Bacteria > Actinomycetota > Acidimicrobiia > Acidimicrobiales > Poriferisodalaceae > DRKF01. The sequence goes on along the minus strand of JALSTE010000726.1, from coordinate 4,479 downwards.
CGCCCGCCGGAACGGGGACGGCTACATGGCCGAGGTGGTCGTGGACGGTGATGACTACATCCTCGTTGAGCACAACTGCCCGGTCTGCGAGGCGGCGGCGAGCTGTCAGTCCCTGTGTGATTCCGAGCTTCACATGTTCGATTCGGTCCTGGGGCCCCAGGCCGTCGTCGTGCGGGAGCAGCACCTGCTGTCGGGTGACGAGCGCTGCGCCTACCGGGTTAGCAGCCGTCCCGAGGAGGGCTGAGTTCGGCCCCACCAGCGGGTTGGTGTGGAGGGGGTCGTCGTGGTCCGGCCGCCCTGGCTCGGGTGGTCGGGTGGCCGGGTGGGGTGGCTCAGGCGGTGAGGGAGATCAGCTCCCAGGCCCCGATGGCCACGAACCCGAGGGCCCCGACCCGGCCCAGCAGGGAGGCCGGGACCCGACCGTGGAGCCAGCGGCCGGCCAGAACGGCCAGGACCGCGGCGGCCATGAATCCCAGGGTGGCCCCGGCCCAGACCGCCCAGGCCGATCCCGCCGCGGCCATCGACGCCGTGGCCAACTGGGTCTTGTCCCCGAGTTCGGCGGCCACGAACGCCACCACCACCCGCCGAGCCGAGCCGGGTTGTGCCGCCGCCCCCGATCCCCCCTCCGGGGCGGGTTGGTCGGCCTCGGTTGAGGATGATCCGATCCACGTCACCAGTCCCAGCCCGATGAAGAGCAGTCCCACCCCCAGGGCCAGGGGACGTTGGGGGAGGGCCGCGCCCACGGCGGCCCCCGCCAGCACGGCGATGGCGCTGAGGGCCGCGGTGGCCAGGGTCAGCCCGGCCAGCAACCGGCGGGTGTCGGTACCCGGCGACAGGGCCAGGACCACGAGTTGGGACTTGTCGCCCATCTCGGCGGTGAACACCAGGGTCAGGGCGGCCAGCAGATCTCCCATGGGTCCGTGAAGACTACGGGAATTCAGTCGGTGGCGAGTGGGTGGGGGTGCAACACCGGAGGGGAGCACTCGGCACGTACCCACCGATTCCGGCCCGGATGACCAGCGTCTGGCGAACCGCGTGTTGACAAATTGTTGAAAGAGGTTGAATCTGGTCGGGTGACCTCCTTCATGCTCAACGGCCGATCCGTGACGGTGGGGGACCACCCCCACCTTCTCTCCGCCCTCAGGGACGAACTCGGGGTGATGAGCCCCAAGGACGGCTGTTCGCCGTCGGGCCAGTGCGGTTGCTGTGTGGTCCACATCGACGGCCGGGCCGTCGTCTCCTGCCAACAGCCGCTGGAGAAGATCGAAGGGCGTTCGGTGGTGACCCTGGAGGGCCTGCCCGAGGGTGAGGCCGACCGGATGGGTCGGGTGTTCGCCGAGACCGGCGCCCTGCAGTGCGGGTTCTGCACACCGGGAATCCTGATGAGGACCTCGGCTCTCATCGCCAAGCACGGTGAGGAGCTGACCCGGGAGCGGGCGGCCCGTCTGATGGGGGGCCATCTCTGCCGGTGCACCGGCTACACGAAGATCCTGGACGCAGTGGAGATTCTCGCCTCCGGGGGTGAGGCGAACGTCGAGATCGGGTCCACGGTCGGGGCCCGGGGGGCCAAGTACCAGGGGTTCGACCTGGCCCTGGGCGGGAAGGACTACGTCGCTGACATGACCCCCGAGGGACTGCTGCACGCCGCGGTCCGACTGACCGACCACGCCCGGGCCGACGTCTTGGCCATCGACACCTCGGCGGCGGAGGCGGCCCCCGGTGTGGTGAGGGTGTTCACGGCGGCCGATGTACCCGGCGAACTCCGGGTGGGTCTGATCCACAAGGACTGGCCGGTGTTCATCCCCGAGGGGGGACGCACCAGCTACATGGGCGACGTCCTGGCCCTGGTCGTGGCCGACACCCGTGAGCAGGCCCGTCTGGCGGCCCGCCTGATAAGGGTGGAGTACGAGGTCCACACACCCTTCTCCGATCCGTTCTCGGCCCTGGAGTCCGAGGAGGACGCGGTCTGGGGTCTCGAGGGCAATGTCCTGTCCCGTTCGGTCTACTCCCGGGGCCAGGCCGAGGCCGCCCTGGCCGGGTGCGACCACGTCGTCAGGGAGAGGTTCGTCACCCAGAGGGTCGAGCAGGCCTTCCTGGAGCCGGAGTCCAGCCTGGCTCTGGTGGACGGAGACGGGCGTCTGCGGGTGTGGTCCGGGGGTCAGGGGGTGTGGGACGACCGCGACCAGATCGCCTCCATCCTGGGTATCGGAACCGACCGGGTGGAGGTCACCCAGGTGAGCAACGGAGGTGCATTCGGGGGCAAGGAGGACATGTCCAACCAGGGTCAGACGGCCCTGGCCGCATGGCTCCTCCGGCGTCCGGTCCGCTGCACCTTCTCCCGGGAGGAATCGCTGAGGATCCACGCCAAGCGGCACCCGATCACCATCGACCTCGAGGCCGGTTGTGATTCCGAGGGCAGACTGCAGGCCCTGCGGGTCCACATGGTCGGGGACTCCGGGCCCTACGCCTCGGTGGGGATGAAGGTTCTCGAGCGGGCCGCCGGCCACGCCAGCGGCCCCTACGTGATCGACAACATCGACGTCGAGGCCCTGGCGGTGAGGACCAACAACCCCGTGTGTGGGGCCTTCCGCGGATTCGGCGCCAACCAGGCCCAGTTCGCCATGGAGGGGGCCATCGACCGACTGGCGGAGATGGTTGGCATTGGCGGCTGGGAGATGCGCAGCCGCAACCTGATCTCCCCCGGTGTCACCTGGGGTCCGGGCCAGATCATGGACGACGGGTGTCGTGGGGTTAGGGAATGCCTGGATGCGGTGAGGGACACCTACCTCTCGGCCCGGGCCGCGGGTCGGGCCGTGGGACTGGGGATCGGGCTCAAGAACTCCGGTCTGGGGAACGGTTTCGTGGAGGTGGCCCGAGCCGTGGTGCGGTTCGAGGCCGACATCGTGGAGGTCAGGCACTGCTGGACCGAGATGGGCCAGGGGGTCCACACCGTGGCCCTGCAGGTGGCGGCCGAGGAACTGGGGGTGGACCCGGACCGGATCAGGGTGATCGTGGACACCTCCCGTGAACTGGGCGCCGGGCAGACCACGGGCAGCCGGGGAACCCTCATGGCGGCCGGTTCGGTGGCCGACGCCTGCCGGGCGGCGGTGGCCGACGGGTGCCGCCCCGGGATCGACTACGAGGGCACCTACACCGTCGACTGGACGAACTCCCTCTCCGACGGCGTCGAGCACCCGATCATCCACTCCGCCTTCGGCTACGCCGCCCAGGTGGTGATCGCCGATCCGGAGACCGGACGTATCGAGAAGGTGGTCGCCGCCCACGATGTCGGTCGGGCCGTCAACCCTCTTTTGTGCGAGGGCCAGATCGAGGGGGCGGTGCACATGGGGCTGGGGTACGCCCTCACCGAGGAGTTCCCCACCGATTCCGAGGCCCGCCCCACCAACATGACCCTGAGGAGCCTGGGTATCATCCGACCCAAGGACATGCCCGACGTGGAGGTGATGCTGGTGGAGGTACCCCAGCCCCGGGCCCCATACGGAATCAAGGGGGTCGGCGAGATCGGGCTGGTGCCAACGGCCGGAGCGGTGGCCGCCGCCCTCCACCAGGTGGACGGGGTGTGGCGCAACCATCTCCCCATGGGGGTTCACCAGCCGGTCGGTTCCCCCCGGGGATGATGGCGACGCCGATGCCCCACCCCGGGGGAGGCACCACACCGGACCCTGACCGCGGTGCCCGGGGATCGGGAGCACACCTTGACCGATGACGTGGATCTCCTCATCGCCGGGGCCGATCTGGTGGCCACGGTGGATGAGGACCGTACCGAGATTCCCGGTGGGTGGGTGGCCATCGCCGGGGGACTGGTGGCCGCCGTCGGGACCCCGGGTACCGAACCGGGTGCCCGTCGGACCATCGACGCCTCGGGGTGCCTGGTCACACCGGGGTTGGTCAACACCCACCATCACATCTACCAGAACCTCACCCGGGCCTACCTACCCGCCCTGGGGGGCAATCTCTTCCACTGGTTGAGGACGCTCTACCCCAAGTGGGCCCGCCTGGACGAGGAGGCCGTCTACCTGTCCACCTGGATCGGTCTGGCCGAGCTGGCCCTGGGGGGTTGCACCACCACGTCGGATCATCTCTACGTTCACCCCCGGGGCGGTGGCGACCTGCTGGGGGCCGAGATCAGCGCCGCCCGGGAGGTGGGTTTGCGGTTCCACCCCACCCGGGGTTCGATGAGCCTGTCGGAAAAGGACGGCGGCCTGCCCCCCGACTCGGTGGTCCAGGATGACGACACCATCCTGGCCCAGTCGGAGGAGGCGGTGCGGCGGCACCACGACCCCTCCCACGGGGCCATGGTCCGGATCGCCCTGGCCCCGTGTTCCCCGTTCTCGGTCACCCCCGAGCTGATGTCACGCACGGCCGAGCTGGCGGAACGGCTCGACGTCCGGCTCCACACCCACCTGGCCGAGGACACCGACGAGGACGCCTTCTGCCTGGAGATGTTCGGTCGTCGCC
>JALSTE010000725.1 GCA_026983855.1 Acidimicrobiia bacterium | reverse complement strand
TGATCCCCATCGACCGCTCGGGGGGCAAGGCCAGCCAGAGTGCCCTGCAGGCCGCGGCCGGGGTGCTGCGCCGGGGGGAGATCTTCGGGATCTTCCCCGAGGGCACCCGCTCCCGCGACGGCTACCTCCACAAGGGGCGCACCGGGGTGGCCCGACTGGCGGTGAGCACGGGATCCCCGATCGTCCCCGTGGGGATCAGGGGCACGGACGCCATCCAGACCCCCGATGACCGATTCCCCCACCTGTTCACCGGCTGCGAGTTCCGCTTCGGGGATCCGATATGGCCCGACCGGTTCGCGGATCGGGAGGGTGATGGCCGGATCTTCCGGGAGCTGACCGACGAGGTCATGTTCGAGATTCGTCACCTCAGCGGTCAGGAGTACGTACACGTGTACGCCGGTGAGAGCCTCCCGGTGGTGGCTCCCGAAACCACCGCCCGAGAGGCTCTCCAGCCCGTCGGCTGAGGGACCTGGTGGACGGGGCAACCCCAGGGTCCGGTGGAGCCTGCCTCCTCCGCCGGTGGTGGAGGTCGGGGCTCAGATCAACCGCCCGGGAGATCGGGATCAGCCCACCGCCAGGGGTCGGGTGGGTGCCTGCACCGCGGTGGCCGATCCCACGTAGGGCAGGGGATCCACCGGGTCTCCGTCCAGGCGCACCTCGAAGTGGACATGGGGGCCGGTGGCGAATCCGGTGGACCCGACCAGGCCCAGGAGGTCGCCACGCTGGACCACCTGCCCGGGTTCGACGGTGACCTCCGACATGTGGGCGTAGACGGTGGCGACCTTGTCCCCGTGGTCGATGATCACCATCCGGCCGTAGGCCACCCGGGTGTCGACCGCCAGAACCGTGCCGTCGTCGGCGGCCACCACCGGGGCACCGGCTGATCCCCCCGGACGGGCGAAATCCGTCCCGGCGTGGAGCTGCACGACGCCCCACACCGGGTGGAGCCGGGTGCCGTAGACGGACGTCACCCGTGAGTGCGACAGGGGGCGCAGCAGGGATCCGGTCTCGGGGGGATCGAGGGTCTGGCAGGCCTGGGCGTAACGGATCTGCTGGGCGATCGACTCGCCGTCGATGCCCGAGGTGGCGGCCGAGGCCGGAGGCTGCGGAACCACCAGGGGTCGGGTGACGAGCCAGGCGCCATCGGTGGTGAAGGCCCCGGCTATCACCGGATCGATCCGACACTGCGGGGAGGGGGCGGGATCGGTGCTCACCGGCCCCCGGGCTATCGCCTGACCCTCCGATGTGATGATCCAGTAGCCGCCGGTGTTGGGATCGGCGGCCATGCCCACCACCGGATCCCTGCGGTCAGCCGCGGCGGAGCCGTGGAACTGGGCGTCACCGAACGTGAAGATGCCGCCGTCGGAGGCGACGAGCCAGTAGCCGTCGCCGGTGGGGGTGGCGGCCATACCCACGACGGGTTTGTTGAGGTTGAGGTCGCCGGTGGAGCCGTGGAATTGGGCGTCACCGAAGGCGAAGATGCCGCCGTCGGAGGCGACGAGCCAGTAGCCGTCGCCGGTGGGGGTGGCGGCCATACCCACGACATCGCGGGCCAGGTCCAGACCGGCCAGATCACCGTAGGTG
>JALSTE010000724.1 GCA_026983855.1 Acidimicrobiia bacterium | reverse complement strand
ATCTCTCCACCACCGCCGGCGCCGAGCCGCGGGTGGGCCAGCCCGGTGTGGGATTCAGGGGTATCAGGTTCACATGGGCGGCCAGGGGCAGGGCGAAATCGGCCAGTTCCCCGGCGTCGGCGGAGGTGTCGTTGACCCCCTCGATCAGGGCCCACTCGAAGCTGATCCGCCGGTTGCGGTGGGTGCGGTATCGGTGGCACGCCTCGGCCAGACGGGACAGGGGGTAGGTGCGGTTGAGGGGTACCAGCCGGTCCCGCTTGGCGTCATTGGCGGCGTGCAGGGAGATGGCCAGGTTGACGGGGAGGTCGGCCCGGCCCAGGCGGTCGATCCCGGGCACGACACCCACTGTGGAGATGGTGATGTGGCGGGCGCCGATGCCCATGTCGTCGTGGAGGACGTGGACCGCCTCCCACGTGGCGTCGAAATTGGCCATGGGTTCGCCCATACCCATGAACACCACGTTGTCGATTCGGCGGGGGGCGGCCCGCCGGGCGGCCCGGATCACCTGCTCGACGATCTCCCCCCGGGTCAGGTGGCGGCTGAACCCCTTCTGCCCGGTGGCGCAGAATCCGCAGCCCATGGCGCATCCGGCCTGGGAGGACACGCACACCGTGGTCCTCCTCTCGTAGTGCATCAGCACCGTCTCGATCATGTCGCCGCCGGAGACGGCCCACAGGAACTTCACCGTGCCGCCATCGTCGGAAACCGACTCCCGAATCGGGATCAGGGCCGGGGGGAGCAACTCCGAGACCGTCTGCCGGAGGGCCTTGGGGATGTTGGTGATCTCCGACGGTTCCCTCAGGTGGGTGTACAGACCGTCCCACACCTGGTCCACGCGGTAGCCCGGCTCACCCTCGAGCAGGTCGGAGAGCTCGTCTCGGGAGAGGTCGTAGAGCGATTCGGCCATCGCCCCAGGCTAGGCAGGCCGAGAGGCGTTCAGGGTCTGCGTTCCCCGTCACCCGTACCGGCCGTGGGTGGTCACGGTAGTTTGGGGCGATGATCACGGACCACCACATCCACAATCACCATCGTGACGTCCAGGGCGGGGTGGAGAGAGCGGCGGTGTTCGGGGCCAGTGACGGGCTGGTGTCCAACGTGCTGCTCATCCTCGGAGTGGCCGGAGCCGACTCCAGTCAGGGCATAGTTCGCATCACCGGACTGGTCGGTCTCCTGGCCGGGGCCATCTCCATGGCGGCGGGCGAGTACGTCTCGGTGAGGGCCCAGAACGACCTGGTGGAGAGGGAGATCCAGAGGGAGAGAGAGGCCCATGCCAGTGACCCCGAGGAGGAGATCGAGGAGCTGGCCGAGCTGTACATGGATCGGGGGGTACCAGCTGAGCACGCCCAAGCGGTGGCCCGGGCCCTGATGGCGGATCCCGAGACGGCCCTGGCGGTGCACACCCGGGAGGAACTCGGTTTCTACCCCGACGAGTTGGCCTCCCCGCTGAAGGCGGCACTTTTCTCACTGGTGGCGTTCTCGATGGGCGCCCTGGTGCCGCTCCTGCCGTGGTTCTTCGGTGGTGGGGACGCCGCCATCGTGGCCTCGCTGATCCTCGGGGTCATGGGGGCGGCGGCGGTGGGACTGATCCTG
>JALSTE010000723.1 GCA_026983855.1 Acidimicrobiia bacterium | reverse complement strand
TGTGGGGGCCGCCGCCCAGTCCCTGGAGGAGACCGTCGAGTACGCCAAGGGACGCGAGGCGTTCGGGCGGCCCATCGCCCGTCACGAGGGCGTCGCCTTCCAGATAGCGGAACACCTGACGAGGGTCCACGCCGCCCGCCTGCTGGCCTACGAGGTGATGGAGCTGGCCGACGCCGGTGAGCCCCACACCACCCAGGCGGCGATGTGCAAGTGGTTCGGCCCGAAGGTGGCGGTCGAGGCCATCCACGCCTGTGTGATCCTCCACGGTTGGCCGGGCTACGGGAATGACCTGCCCCTCATGCAGAGGATGAACGACGTGATCGGGCTGGAGATCGGCGATGGCACCCCCGAGATCATGAAGGGCATAATCGCCCGGGAGGTCATGGGGCGGGAGTACACGGCCTACCGCTGAGCTGGGTCTGCTCCCCGGGGTCGAAATAGGCTGGGACCATGGAACCGGTCCGATACGTCGATCTACTCAACCGGCGCTACGCCATGCAGGGTTTCCCGCCCTACCGCTGGACCGTCAACGAGCCCACCGTGCTGACACCGCCGGACAGGCCACTGTCGGAGGCCCGGGTCTCGATGCTCACCTCCGGTGGGGTGTCGCACTGCACCATGCCGACCTGGGACGCCTTCGCCCGCAACGACTTCCGCCTCGACGAGGTGGACCCGGGGTCCACGGCGGCCGACTTCACCGTGAACGACAGCTACTACGACACCAGTGACGCCGAGATCGACGTCAACACGGTTTTTCCGATCGATCGCCTGCGGGAATTGGAGGCCGACGGAGTGATCGGCTCGGTCGCCCCGAGGCTGTGGAGCGGGTTCATGGGACGCATCTACAAGCGGACCCACGTCGTGGAGGAGGCGGCCCCCGCCCTGGCCCGGGAACTGCACGACGACGACGTCGACCTCTTCCTGTTGGTACCGGCCTGACCCCTGGACCACCAGACAGTTGGTCTGGTAGCCCGGGTGGTCGAGGAGTCGGGAATCCCCACGGTGCTGTTGTCAACCGGCCGGGATCTCACGGAGTTGGTGAGACCGCCCCGCTCGCTGTTCGTGAACTTCCCCATGGGGAACCCCTTCGGCCCACCACACGCCCCCGAGTTCCAGCGGCGTGTCCTCACCACCGTCCTGGGGCTGGCGGCTCGGGACCTTCCCCCGGGGGAGATCGTGGATCTGCCCGACGAGTGGCCCGAGGACTTCACCGATCGGGTCACCACCACCCTGCTGTCGATGACCTGACGGCCGGTGGCCCCCGTACCCCGGGAGGGAGGGGGAGGACCACGAGATGCGATGGGTCACCCACCCCTCCCGATCCCGTGACGGAGGGTGATGAGCCGGCTCGTTGGTGCCCGGGCCGTACCGTGACGTCGACCATGAGAGGAGAATTTGTGCCTCCAGTGCGCGTTCGGTGCTCCGGGTGACTTGTACAGGTGTGGATTTCACCGAGTTCTACCTCGACATGCACCCGCGTCTGGTGGCGGCGGTGACGGGCTTCTGCGGTGATCCCGAGGTGGGGAGGGAGGCCGCCGACGAGGCCATGGTCCGGGCGTACGAACGATGGGCGAGGGTGAGGGAGATGGAG
>JALSTE010000722.1 GCA_026983855.1 Acidimicrobiia bacterium | reverse complement strand
GATCGACCAGGCCTGCCAGCGACGGTCCAGGCCGGCGATGGCGGCCATCACGAATGGGAACAGCAGCGACATCCCCGATCCCCATTCGTTGGTGAACACGAAGGGGGCTGTGGGTCGGGGCAGGGCGAATCCCAGGAAGTCCTGGGTCTGGGCGAACGTCGGGTGGACCATGGTCGCCGCGAACTCGTTGGCGGTGATGGAGTGGGGCAGGATCATCTCCATCACCGAGGTGAACCCGGTCTCGCCCAGGATGAGACCCAGATACCCGCCGATGGCGCCCCACACGAAGTACACCACGGCCAGCTTCAGGATCTTGGCCCGGGGAAGTTCCTCCTCGGTGAGGTTGTAGACGTAGAGGAACATCACCGTGGCCGCCAGGTAGAGCAGGGCCCGGTACCCGAAGGAGAGGTAGCGGGTGCCGTTCACCTGGCTGACGGAGAGCATCATCCAGATCAGGAACATCAACCAGATGCCGAAGCCGCGGGGAGCCCGGTTCGGCCACCGCCGGAGCAGTCGCACCCCCATGGGCACCGCGGCGATGATCCAGATCAGTGACCCGAGGCCCAACGCCCACCAGATCGGGATCCCCCCTATCAGGGCGGTCAGGGCCCACGAGGCCCGTGAGGCGGGCCTTCGACCGGCCCGGACCGAGGGGATCGGCGGGGCCGGGCCGGGGTCAGATACCGCGACCGAGGCGCTGGACATTTCGAACCACCCGGTCGGCGGAAACGAGGCGGAAGGAGACCAGCAGTGAAAGCAGGGCCCGGGCCTCGGTCCGGTTGTGACGCAGCGTGCGGCGGGCCCAGGCCCGGGCCTCGCCCCGGTTCCCCGAGGCGGCGTGGGCGAAGGCGATCTGTCCCTCGATGCGGGCCAGGCCCCGGGGCTCGTCGGCGAACTCGGGGTAGCGGTCCAGTAGGTAGGTGAGGGCCTCGATGCGGGTCCTCCAGCCCTCCACGAAGAACGAGGCCGTGTGCCAGAGAATGTCGACCAGGGCATCGGGGACCACCCCGATGTCGGTGTGGCGGGCGGCCCGCAACAGGTACTCGTAGTCCTCGGCGTAGCCCCCGGGGATGGCCTCGTCGACGGGGCCCATGGTCTCGATTAGCTCCCGCCGGAACAGGAAGCTGGAGGGGTGGGCCTCCAGGATGCGGGACCTGAGGAGATCGTCGAACCTGATCACGTCCATCTCGGGTCGGCGCAGGGTGGTCCGGCCCTCGAAGTGCACCCTTATCCCCCCGACCACCATGCCCCGATCGGGATGGAGGTCGAGGTGGTGGACCTGGCGGCGCAGCTTGGCCGGGTCCCAGGTGTCGTCATCGTCGCAGAAGGCGACCAGCCCGTGGTGGGAGGTCTCCACACCACTGTTGCGGGCCCCGGCCAGGCCCGGCTTGCGGGTGTTGGTGATCGTCAGGACGGGACGGGAGGGGTCGTCGGACTCGATGTCGTGGTCGATCTCGGAGCGGTCGAACACGACCACGGTCTCGATCACACCGGGATGGTCCTGGGCGGCTATGGCGGCCAGGGTCCGCCGCAACAGGACCGGACGGTCGCGGGTGGCCACCACCACCGACACCGCCGGAGCGGTGCCCCCG
>JALSTE010000721.1 GCA_026983855.1 Acidimicrobiia bacterium | reverse complement strand
CATCGCCCTGACGGTGGTGGTCGTGATCCACACCTGGTTGGGGGAGATGGCGGCCAAGAACCTGACCATCACCCATCCCGAGCGCACCCTGGTGCTGGTGGCCCGGCCGATGGCGGCCTTCATCCGACTGTCCACCCCGGCGATCCGCCTGCTGCTGGGCCTGTCCAACGCCGCGCTCCGCCTGATCGGGGTCGAGCCCCGGTCCGAACTCGACGGCGCGGTGACCGCGGCCGAGCTGTACTCGATGGTCACCGAGTCCGCCGCCGCCGGGCTCATAGACGAGGAGGACCGGGGACGACTGGCGGGGGCCCTGGTCTTCGGCTCCACCACCGCCGCCGAGGTCATGACCCCCATGGACGAGGTTGACGCCGTGCCCCGAATGGCCACGGTGGCCGAGGTGGAGACCGAACTCGTGGACACCGACCACACCCGTCTGGTCGTGTACGACGGAGACCTCGACCACATCACCGGGTTCGTCCACTCCAAGGACCTGCTGGACGTGGGACCGGTGGCCCGGAACCGCCCGATACCCCTGCGCCGCATCCGCCCCATGCTCAGGGTGAGGTCGGACACCCCTCTGCCCGAGGTGTTGCTGGCGATGAGGAACCGTCGTGTCTACCTGGCCCTGGTGGTCGACGAGGTCGGCCACTCCCGGGGAGTGGTGACCCTCGACGACGTGCTGGAGGCCCTCGTCGACGCCTCCCGCACCGAGGTCCCGCCCCGGAACTGAGCGGGGCGGGGTCACCAGGACGGAATGGGTGCCCTCGGAGTGCCCTCCCCCGGATCAGAGCAGACCCAAAGGGGTACCCCGCCGGTGGCCGACCCCGACCCCCGCCTACACTCAGAGGCGTCATGTCCCGTCTGCGACCACTGTCGGTGGTGATACTCATCCTCCTGGTTCTGATCCCGGTGCTGCCGGCCGGGGCCCAGAGCGACCTGGACGTGGCCCGCCAGAAGGCCGCCGAGGCGGCCCGACGGGCTGACGAGGCCCGGGCCCTCGCCGACGCCGCCCGCAGTCGGGCCGATCAGGCGGCCCTGGAGTTGGACGCCGCGGTGGGCAGACTCGAGAGGGTCAGGGAGGACATCGCCGCCGTGGCCGAGCGCCTCGAGGTGGCCGAGGAGGAGGCCGGATCCCTGGGGGCCGAGGTGCAGCGGATCGCGGTGGCCCGGTACATCGACGCCGGACGACCCGGAGTCGAGCTGGCCCGGGCCGAAACCCTCGAGGCCCGGGTCGTAGCCGGCGTGCTGGCGGAGGTCGCCGCCTACGGGGTGGACAACGGTGTGGACCGCTACCGGGAGGTCATCGACGACCTCGATGCCGACCGGGCCGAACTGCGGCTCCTCGAGGGTGAAAGGCAGGCGGCGGTGGCCGAGCTCCGGGTCACCAACGAGCGGCTCGGGGCCGAGCTGGAGGAGATGCAGGCGCAACTGGCCACCGTGACCGAACAGGAGGCGGTGTGGGCGGATGAGGTGGCCCGCCTGGAGGAGGAGGAGAGGCAGAGGCTGGAGGCCGAGCGGCGGCGCCGGGAGGCCGAGCGTCAGAAGAGGCTGGCCGAGGAGCGCCGGGCCCGGGAGGCCGAGGCCGAGCGGCG
>JALSTE010000720.1 GCA_026983855.1 Acidimicrobiia bacterium | reverse complement strand
CTCAGCGGGAGTCGACCTCGGCCCAGGCCAGGTCCTGGACCCTCTGGAGCGCCCCGCTGAGTTCCGCCGTGAAGGCCTTGACCTCCCGACGACGCACCCGACCGGTGGTGGCCGGAGGAGTGAGGGCCTCTCCGATCACCACCGTCACCCGGGACCTCCGGGGGAAGCGGGCGCCACTCGGCATCGAGAGGTCGGTTCCCGCCACCCCCACCGGAATGACCGGGCTTCCCGTCCTCATGGCCATGTAGGCGGTGCCGTCGAACACCTCGCCCACCTCCCGGCCGCTCTGACGGGTTCCCTCGGGAAACACCAGGAGAGGCTCCCCCGCCCGCAGCAGGCCCTCGGCGGTCTTCATGGCCTCACGGTCGGCGGCCTCGCGGCGCACCGGGAACGATCCCAGGGCGGTGATGATCCAGGCCAGGATCGGGTTGCCGAACAACGACTCCTTGGAGAGGGCCCGGGGTTGCCAGTCGGGTATACCTCCCACGAGGGGGGCGTCGAGGTTCGACCGGTGCACCGGAGCCAGAATCACCGGGGGATCGACATTCAGGTTCTCCTCCCCGATCACCCTCACCCTCAGGTACCACCTCATCACGGTCCGGGTGAACAGCCTGATGATCAGGTAGACGGCGTGCCCGACCGTTCCCCGGGCCGAGAGGAAACCGTGTCGCCTGATCTCGTCGGACATGTGGCTGTCGGCCTCCTCCGCTCGCTGGTCCCGCCAATCGGGGACCCCGGACCCGGTCCCGGACACTAGGGGAATCAGTCCTTGTCGGCGGAATAGGCGATGAGCCGGTCCATGACCTCGTCATCGGACTTGGCCAGGCTGCCGCAGTCGAAGGGCGGCTGGGGGTCGTACTCGATCATGAGCTGCATGGCCCGGGCCGCCACGTCGTCAACCAGGAGTTCGCTCAGACGCAGGGCCATGTCGATTCCCGACGAGACCCCGGCGGCGGTGATCAGCCGATCCCCCAGATGCTCCACCACCCTCTCCTCAACCGGGACCGCTCCCAGGCCAGCCAGGATGGAGCGCGCCCCCCAGTGGGTGGTGGCCTCCAGGCCCTGGAGGAGACCGGCCCGGGCCAGGACGAGGCTGCCGGTGCAGACCGAGGTGGTGAACCGGGTGCGGGGATGCACCTCGGTCAACCATTCCACCAGGGGATCTTGGTCGGCCTCGATGATCGGCCGGGTCCCTATCCCCCCGGGGATCACGACCACGTCGGGGGCACCGACCTCGTCGTAGGTGGCGTCCACGGTGAGCCCCAGGAACCCGTTCTCGGTGCGGACCTCACCGTGATCCTCACCCACGAACACCACCGTGGCCCCCGGTAGCCGTTGGAGAACCTCATAGGGGCCCACGGCGTCGAGGGCGGTCATCCTCTCGAACAGGGCGATCGCTATCTGCGGCCCCCCGGGGGAATCGGCGGGGGTGATCTCGTTGTGAGCCGGGGGATTCACGGGGGGCACGGGGCTTCTCCGGTGGTCGACAGGACCTCAGCACGATACCCGTCCCACCCTGTCGCTAGCCTGCCCGGGGTGGCGATCAACTGTGGCAACTGCGGAGGGGTGCACTCGACCGCCGCCGAGGTGCGGGCC
>JALSTE010000719.1 GCA_026983855.1 Acidimicrobiia bacterium | reverse complement strand
GCCGTCCCCGTCGGCCCGGACACGCCCGCCCGCGCCGGTTCGCCCCCGGATCCGGCCGCCCCGCTGACGCGCGTTATCCCCGTAACTCACTTCGTGTTCCCCAAATTCCATGTTGGGGGTGAGTTATGACCTATTGTCTAGCTCCGTGGTTGACAACACGGTTCCCTTGGAACAGGAGAAGTATTGGATGAGCCTCCCATGAGTACGTCCCCCGACCCCGGATGGCAGTTGGAGAAGCCCATCGCCGTCGACGCCGAGGGCGAATCTGAGTTCTCCTACTCCCACGCCAGCTCCCTGGCCGTAGCCGTCACCGGCGTGGGGGCCATGGTGGCCCTCGCCATCGCCCTGGTGGCGGTGATCGTCTCGGGCACCTCCGAGGGAGACGGCGGCACCCAGACCGGACCGGTGGCCTCCGCCTCCACCGACTGGAAGATCGTCGCCACCGAGTTCCAGTTCGATCCGAGCGCCATCGCCGCTCCCCTGGCCACCGATGTGAACATCACGGTGGAGAACAAGGGTGCCGTCCAGCACGCCTGGGTCGTGATCAAGCAGGGTGAGGAGATCACCTCCGAGACCGAGTTCGACCAGTCCAAGGTGCTGCTCGGCTTCAACAGCATCGACTCGGGCCAGACGGTCTCCGACACCTTCCAGTTCGACCAGGGCGGGACCTATCAGATCATCTGCTCGATACCCGGCCACTTCGCGGCCGGGATGAAGGGAACCCTGGAGGTGCAGTCGTGAGCGAGACGACCGAAGAGACCCAGACGCAGGAGGCCGAGGTGGACACGGGGCAAGCCCCGGTCGGCCACCACCCCACGACCGAGGACGAGGACGTCCGGGGGACCCTGCTCATCATGTTCCTGTTCCTGCTCTTCACCATCGGGGTGTGGAGCTGGATGTACATCCTGCTGATCACCCGGGCCTGAGGATTCAGAGTGCACGTAGACAAGAGAGAAAAGCGGGTCATGCAGATCACGGTGGTCGTGCTCGGCGTGGCCATCGGAGCCCTGGTGCTGAGCATGACCGCCAGCCACAAGAGTCTCCCCGAACCCGCCGGCCGGATCCGCCCCGAGGACGTCAGGGTCACCGCACCCTTCGACAATCCGGGTGTGCGACAGGTCGGCGAGAACGAGTACGAGGTGGTCATGATCGCCCAGGCCTGGGAGTGGGTGCCCAACCGGGTGGAGATCCCGGCGGGATCCCACGTGACGTTCAAGGTCACATCGGTCGACGTCATACACGGATTCCGTGTCCCCGACACCGACCTGAACGCCATGGTGATCCCCGGACAGATCACCGAGGTCGACGTCGACTTCGACGAGGCGCGGGACTTCACCCTCCTGTGCCATGAGTACTGCGGCATCGGCCACCACCGGATGGGCGCCGACATAGTCATTGTGGAGAACTGATGACAGCAACCATCGAAACCCCATCCCCCACCCCCGAGCCCGAGCCGGTGGTGACCCCCGCCCAGGCCCGGACCTGGCAGATCGACATCCCCGGGGTGACCCAGGCCGATCTCAGCCCCCTCAAGTGGCAGCTATACCTGGCCCTGCTGGCCTTCGGCATCGGAGCCCTCATGGGCCTGCTGCAGGCCCTGGAGAGGGCCAACATCAACCTCTATGACGAGGTGCGGCTCCAGAGCTACTACCAGGGGCTCACCCTCCACGGTGTGGCAATGGTGCTGGTGTTCACCTTCTGCTTCGCCAACTCGTTCCTGTCGCTGATGACCATGAAGGCCTACGGACGGCCCCTCAAGAGCCGTCTGATATCCCAGGCCTCCACGTGGAGTGCCACCATCGGGGTGGCCCTGGCCCTGTGGGCGATACTCGCCAACAAGGCCACGGTGCTGTTCACCTTCTACGCCCCCCTGCAGGCCACCCCGGCCTTCTACGTGGGGGCGGTGCTGCTGGTGATCTCCACCTGGTTGGTGCTGGTGAACATGATCTGGACCCTCGCCGACTGGCGCAAGGACCACCCCAAGGACCGGATCCCCCTGCTGGCCTACGCCTCGATCATCAGCTACATCATGTGGTTCCTGGCCTCATTGGGGATAGCGGTCGAGGTGTTGTTCTACCTCCTGCCGTGGTCCCTGGGCTGGCGGGATCAGGTGGATCCCCAGTTCACCCGGGTGCTGTTCTGGTTCACCGGTCACCCCATCGTCTACTTCTGGCTGATGCCGATCTACGTGAGCTGGTACATGCTCCTGCCGGGCCAGGTCGGGGGCAAGATCTTCTCCGACGGCCTCACCCGCATCGTGTTCGTGGCCTTCATGCTGCTGATACCCGTGGGGGCCCATCACCAGTTCACCGACCCCGGCATTCCGTTCAGTTCCAAGTCGCTGCAGTGGCTGCTCACCTTCGCCATCTTCTACCCCAGCGTGGTGACCCTGTTCTCCGTGGTGGCGTCACTGGAGTCCGGAGCCCGGGCCCGCGGTGGTAAGGGGCTGATCGCCTGGATCGGAAAGTTACCGTGGGGTGACCCCGCCGTGGCCGGTCAGTTGCTGGCCGGGATCATCTTCATGGGTGGTGGTGCCAGCGGCCTGGTCAACGCCAGCCTCACCGCCAACCTGGTCGTCCACAACACCTCGTTCATTCCGGGACACTTCCACCTGACGGTGGGTACCGCGGTGGCCCTGTCGATCATGGCCATCTCCTACTGGCTGATCCCCTACTTCACCGGCAAGCGGCTGTACAACCGGCCCCTGGCGGTGGTCCAGGTCTGGACGTGGGCCATCGGGGTGTCGATCTTCTCCCGGGGTCAGATGGCCGGGGGGATCGAGGGGGTTCCCCGCCGCACCCTGATCCAGGAGGCGACCTACAAGGACAACTTCAACTGGGCCCTGTCCCACGCCCTCACGGCCATCGGCGGGACCATCATGTTCATCGCCGCCGTGATGTTCTTCGTGGTCGTGTTCGGGACCATCTTCTCCAACCGGGCCGTGACCACGGTCCAGAAGGTGCCCCTGGCGCCGATCATCAACGGCCCCCGCGACACCTGGGCGATCATGGACCGGATCGGGATGTGGACCCTGATCACCATCGTCGGGATCGTGATCGTCCTGGGCGAGCTGATCTTCCACTACTGGCCGATCTGGCCGGTGTCCCCGGGTATCCAGCTCTGGTGATCAGACGCTGAGCGAAGGCGGGGGCTGACGGGTTCGGCCCCCGCCTTTTCGCGTCCTGCCCCGCCGTTTTCGCGTCCTCCCCCGTCCTCCCCCGATCTGTGAGATCTCAGGTACCCCCAGGCCGCCTCAGCTACTCAGAAAAGGGGGCTGGGTGGGAACGGGGGCTGGGGTTCGATGGGTGGGGACGGGGGACGCGCGATGAGAGATCGGGGTCAGTGGCGGAGGTGGCCTTCGAGTCGGTCCTCCACCGCCTCGATGCACCGGGCACGAATGAGGGCCACGTCCTCGTCGGTGAGGGTGCGGTCGGGGGCCTGAAGCCGCAGTGAGTAGGCCAGACTGCGGCTACCCGGTTCCACCCCCTCGCCGCGGTAGACGTCGAACAGGACCAGACGGGCCAGCTCGGGCCCGGCGGCATCCCTGAGGACCTCCTCCACCTCAGAGGCCTGGCGGTCGTCGGGCACCACGAAGGCCAGGTCGATGTCGCTGGATGGATAGACGCTGACCGGGCGGTAGCGGTGGGCCCCGTGCTCCGAACGGAGGAACGCACCCAGATCGATCTCCAGCCACGCCACCCGCTCGGGGATGCCCCACGCCTCGAGGACCCCGGGGTCGACCTCCCCCACCACCCCGACCGTGCTGTCCCCCACGGACACGACCCCCCCGCGTGTCGGGTGCAGACCGGGAAGATCGTCCTGGTTGCGGAGGGTGGCGCCGGGGGCATCGAACGCCGCCACCAGCAGGTCCCAGTACTCCTTGGCCCCGGGGGCCTCCCGACCCGCCAGGGCCACCGCCAGATGCTCATTCTCCGTCGGGACGATCTCCCCGGGAGCCGGGGCGGAGAACACCGTCCCGATCTCGAAGAACTCCACCGAGGGATTCCGGTGGGACTCGTTGTAGGCGATGGCGTTGAGAATCCCCGGTAGCAGCGAGGGCCTCAACACCGACTCCTCCGCCGCCAGGGGGTTGGCCAGGGTCACCGGGCTCTCGACCCGCAGCCCGGCCCGGGTGACGTCCCCGGGGGCCAGGAAGGGCAGGGGCATGGCCTCGATGAGTCCGGCCCCGACCAGCAGCCGTCGGGCCCGCCGGCGGTCCTGCTGGTATCCGGTGAGGTGACCGGCGACCGGCGAGCGGGGCACCGTGGTCTCGATCCGGTCGTAGCCGTGGTGGCGGGCGATCTCCTCGATGACGTCGATCTCGGTGGTGGTGTCGGGTCGGAACGACGGAACGACGACCACCGGGGCATCGGCCGGGGACCCCGGCTCGAACTCGAATCCGATCGGCTCGAGGAGGCCCCTGATCCGCTCGCCATCGAGGGTGGTCCCGAGCATGGCGTTCACCCGGTTGACCCTGACGGTCACCCGGGGACGCTCCGGTATCACCCCGAACACGTCAATGTGCCCACGGGTGACCGTGGCTCCCATCTCCGACATGAGATGGCAGAACCGGTCGGTGGCCAGATCGTTGATCGCCCAGTCCGCGCCCCGTTCGAACCGGGCCGAGGCCTCACTGCGCAGACCCAGTCGGGCCGAGGTCTCGGCGATGGCCCTCTGGTTCCACCACGCCGCCTCCAACAGGACGTCGGTGGTGCCGGGCCCGATCTCGGTGCTGGCGCCGCCCATCACCCCGGCGATGCCGATGGGGGTGTCATCGGCGTCCACGATGACACCGTCGGTCGGTCCCAGATCCCGTTCCACCCCGTCGAGGGTGACGATCCGCTCCCCCTCACGGGCCCAGCGAACCCCGAGGTGACCACCGGGCACCCGGTTGAGGTCGTAGGTGTGGTTGGGGATGCCCAACTCCAACATCACGTAGTTGGAGACGTCGACCACGCTGTTGATGGGCCTCATCCCACACAGCGACAACCGGGTCTGCATCCAGGTGGGTGAACTCCCCACCGTGACGTCCCTCAACACCCGGGCCACGAACCGACCGCACAGCTCGGGGGCCGAGATCTCCACCGAGGCCACCTCCGATACCGACTCCCCGGTTTCGGGCACCACCCAACGGGGAACGGAGAACGGCACCCCCAGGTGGGCGGCGAGATCCCGGGCCACCCCGATCACCGACATGGCGTCGGGTCGGTTGGGATTGATCTCGAGGTCCCACAGCACCTCATCGGCCAGCCCGAGGGCCTCGGCCACGGGGGTGCCCGGCGTGAGCCCCTCGGGCAGGACCATGATGCCGGCGGCGTCAGAGCCGAGCCCGATCTCGGCCGCCGAGCAGAGCATTCCGTTGGACCACTCCCCCCTCATCCGGCGGCGGGCTATCTCCATCCCGTTGGGCATGGTGGAACCGAGGGTCGCCAGGGGGACCAGGTCACCCACCGCCATGTTGAACGCACCGCAGCAGATCTGGAGGGGCTCCCCGTCACCGGCGTCGACGTCCACCAGCTGGATCCGGTCGGCCGAGGGGTGCGACCTGAGGTCCAGGACCCGGGCCACGACCAGACCGTCCATGAAATCGAAGGTCTCCATCGACTCCACCGCCATGCCCAGGGAGGACATGGCCTCGCCCAGCTCGGTGGGATCACCCTCGATGGGGGCGAACTCCCTCAGCCACGTTAGAAGTACCTTCATCTGACACTCAGCCTCGTTGGGGTCCGGTCAATCTACCTACAGGTCTGCACCGTCCGGGTGGAACGGACGCAGGGGCGTGCCTCGGGGTGGGGTCAACCCGCCCAGCCGTCTCAGAACTGGCTGAGGAAGCGCACGTCATTGGTGAACATCTGCCTCAGGTCCTCCACCCCGTGTCTCATCAGGGCCAGACGGTCGATCCCGAACCCGAAGGCGAAACCCGAGAACTCCTCGGGGTCGATGTCCACGTTGCGGAGCACGTTGGGGTGGACCATTCCGCAGCCGCCCAATTCGATCCAGCCGGTTCGCTGGCAGGTCTGACAACCCCCACCGCCACAGATCACACAGGTGATGTCGAACTCGGCCGAGGGCTCGGTGAACGGGAAGTAGGAGGGTCGCAGGCGACTCGAGATCGACTCCCCGAAGTAGGCCGAGGTGAAGGCGTCGAGGGTGCCGGCCAGATCACCGAAGGTGATGCCCCGGTCGACCACCAGGCCCTCGATCTGGTGGAACACCGGCATGTGGGATGCGTCGGCGGTGTCCCTCCGGTAGACCCGACCCGGCATGACCGAGTAGATCGGCGGACCCTGGTTCTGCATCACCCGGATCTGCACCGGGGAGGTGTGGGTCCGCAGCACCACGTTGTCGCCGTCCCCGAGGTCCAGGTACAGGGTGTCCCACATGGACCGGGCCGGATGCCAGCGGGGGATGTTCAGGGCCTCGAAGTTGTACCAGTCGGTCTCGGCCTCGGGTCCCTCGGCCACGGTGAAACCCATACCCACGAACACGTCCTCGAGCCTCTCCTGGGCCTGGCTGACCAGATGGGCGTGGCCCAGCCGGGGGGAGGTGGGGACCTCGGTCAGATCCAGACGCTCGGCCTCGAGCAGACGGCGCCGCTCCTCGGCCGCCAGTTCCCTCCTCCGCTCCTCGAGGGCGTCACCCACCTCGGCCCTCACGGTGTTGAGATGGCGGCCCACATCCCTGCGCTCGTCGGGGTCCAGTCCCCCCAGGGACCTCTTGAACGAGCCCAGGGCCGACTTCTTGCCGAAGATGGTCGGCTCGGCGGCCTTCAGCTCTTCGAGGGACGAGGCCCCGCGGATGATTGCGACGGCCGTCTCACCCGCCCGGGTGATTTCGTCGGTCAAGGTCATTCCGACGAGATTAGACGCCCGGCACCGACCAGCCGAACGCGTATCAACCCCGGGCCGCGTCCAGAACGGCCCGGGCCATCTCATCGGCGGTGGCCCCGGGGGCCACCCCGGTGCTCGCCGATCTCCGCAGCACCTCCGACACGGTGTCGAAGACCCCCTCCGCCCGGTCCCGCAGCCCCTCATCATCCAGGCCGAGGACGAGACTGGTGCCGGAGAGCACGCCCCCCACGTTGGCCAGGTAGTCCGGTACGTAGACGATGCCCCGGTCGGCCAGCAGCCGGTCCACCTCGGGGGTGGCCAACTGGTTGTTGGCTCCCCCGCACACCAGTCCGACCCTGAGGGCCGAGGCCACCTCGGCGGTGATGGCTCCCCCCATGGCGCAGGGCGCCAGCACGTCGGCCTGCACCCCGAGGATCTCCCCGGGATCGACGGCGGTGGCCCCGAACCGGTCGACCACCTCGGCCACCGCCGCGGGGTCGACGTCGGCGCAGATGATCTCGGCCCCGGCTTCGTGGAGATGCCCGCACAGGTGCCGACCCACGTTGCCGACGCCCTGGACGGCGACGGTTCGCCCGGCCAGGTCCGGGTCCCCGAAGGCGGCCCGGGCCCCGGCCCTCATGGCGTGGAACACGGTGGCCCCGGTGGTGGGGGAGGTGTCCCCGGTGCGCCCCGGGAGGCCGGTGACGTAGCGGGTGGTCCGGTGGATGATCTCCATGTCGGCGGGGGTGGTGCCCACGTCCTCG
>JALSTE010000718.1 GCA_026983855.1 Acidimicrobiia bacterium | reverse complement strand
CGATCGGGTGGTCTCGTGGTTGGAGGACCGCTACCGGCGCCGGGCCGCGGGTGACCCCGGGGCACTCAGGCCGTTCCTGCTGGTGGCCAGTTTCGTGAATCCCCACGACATCGTCCTGTTCCCGGGGTGGATCCGCCGTGACCCGATCCAGCCCTCCCCCCTGGATCCCCCTTCGGTTCCCCCCGCTCCCACCGCGGGGGAGGACCTCTCGACCAAGCCCGCGGCCCAGGCCGCCTACCGCGCCGCCTACCCCACCGGCTACGGAACGGCGGAGGTCATCAATCACGTGTACGAGGCCAACGATCAGCGCTACCGGGACCTCTACCACCGACTCCACGCCGAGGTCGACGGCCCCCTCGACCGGGTTCGCCGGGCGGTCACCGAAGCCGCCGATCCGGCCACGGGAACGTCGACCCTGCTCGTCCGCACCTCCGATCACGGTGAACTCCTGGGGGCCCACGGCGGACTCCACCAGAAGTGGTTCAACCTCTACGACGAGGCCACCCGGGTTCCCTTCACCATCGCCCGGGTGGGTTCGGCCCCCACCACGGGACGGGTCGTCGACGACACGCCGACCAGCCACGTGGACCTGGTTCCCACCCTGCTGGCCGCGGCCGGAGCCGACGTGGACGGCCTCGCCACAGACCTGGCCACCGAGTTCAGCGAGGTCCACCCCCTCCCGGGACGGAACCTGATGCCCCTGGTGGAGGGCGCCGAACCGCCCCGTCCCGACCGGCCGGTGTACCTGATGACCCGGGACAACATCCTCGAGGGCGACACGGCGGCCTCGGCCATGGCCCGGGCCGCCGGCCTGGGCGAGGATCCCCCGGGACCGATGAGGATCAGGGTTCCCGCCGGGGTGGCGTCGAATTTCGAGGCCACCGTGGCCCGGGTCAGGGCCGAGGACGTACCCCGCGGGGCCGGACACCTCTGGAAGTTGGTGCGCACCTTCGATGACCCCGAAACCTGGACCGAACCCGGCGTCCGACATCTGGCCGCGGACGAACCGGGCTCCCCGCAGTACCGCGAAGAGCCTCTCGACGACGAGTGGGAGCTCTATGACCTCACCGATGACCCCATCGAGGCGGAGAATCTGGCTTCGGATCCCGGGGCCAGACCGGTGTTCGAGCACCTGAGGGGACTTCTGGGGAACCTCCGGCGCGAATCCGTGCCCGAGCGCAACCGACCCTGGCCCTACGCCACCCGGAGGGGCCCGACCGGTACCCCCAAGTCGATCCGGGACCGGGCCCGCAACCTCGGATCGGTGGCGTCCGCGGGACTGGGACGGGTCAGGAACCGGGTGAACCCACCTTCGGGGGACCGCCGACCATCGGGTCGGTGACCCCACCAACCGGCGGAGTGGATGTCAACGGGAGGAACCCGAGGGCGACGTGGGTCCCCGGCCGCACGAGCCAGGGAAGTGGGCGCAGGCGGTTGATCCCCGGATCCACCGGCGTCGCCTTCGGCCGACGCACCGGGCTCCGGCGCCGACCACCGCTGGGGGGCCGCTAACGTGGCCCCGGTGGGGACTGCATCCTGGGGGGATCATCGATGACCGGACCAGGTGAGCGGATCTGGGGTGAACTGGAGATCGCCCACTCGGCCCGCCGCTGGGCCTTCCCTCCCCAGCCGGCTCAACGGCCGCGAGCGGCCATCCTGGGTTGCGCCGACGCCCGGGTGCCGCCCACGGCCCTGTTCGCCCAGGCGCCGGGGTCATTGTTCACCGTGCGGGTGGCCGGGAACACCGTCGGACCCATGGTCCTGGCCAGCCTCGACTTCGCCACCTCCGAACTTGCCGTCCCCCTGATCGTGGTTCTCGGCCACAGTGACTGCGGTGCGGTCAGGGCCACCTTCGGGGGGAACCGTGATCCGAACCTGGCCCCGGTGGTGGAACCCATCGCCCGGGCCCTGTCGGGCCGCCGCCCCTCGAGTCTCGACGAGGCGGTCAGGATCAACGTCGTGGCCTCCATGGAGGCTCTCAGGTCCCACCGGGGACCCGCCGGCGGGGCGATCCGGTCGGGACGGGTGATCCTCAAGGGTGTGGTCTTCGATGTCGTCAGCGCCCGCCTGACCGAGATCGGGTTCCCGACCGAGGGCCCATGACGGTCCCTCGGGGAAGGGACGAGTCCCCGCCGTGGACCGGGGCCGGGGATCGGCCCAACCCACTGAACCGGCGACCGGGAGTCATCCCCGGGCCGGATCGGCACCGGCGGTGGGCCTCAGGGCCGACCGGTGACCGGCCACCCACTCGGTGACGAAGCGGTAGCGATCGCCCCTGATTGTGGTGGTCCGCCACTCCACCGCCCTGTGGCCACTACGGCCCAGCCGTTCCAGGGAGAAGGCCGCCTCGCCCGGTTCCAGACCTAGCAGCACCGCGTCCCCCGGCGGCGGAACCACCGGGGTCAGCCTCTCCCATCCGTGATTGGGAACCGGCGAACCGACCTCGCCCAGACGGTCGTAGAGGGAGGCCCGGGTGAAGTCCGACCCCATCAGGGGTTCCCCCACCTCCCGGGGGAGCCAGGCCCGGTCGATGGCCAGGGGCTCGGCCGCCGCCCACCGGACCCTCTCCAGGAGCACCAGTGGGCTGTCGGGAGCCAGTTCCAGACGCCCGGCGGCCGCCGGGTCCGTGACCACCTCCAGCCGCACGAGGTCGCTGCGCTGTTCCACCCCCGAGGACTCCACGGTCTGGAAGAGGCTGTACAGGGTGCCCAGCGACTGCTCGAACTCGGCCTTGTTGACGGTGGTGCGCCGTCCCCGCTCCCGCCTCAGCAACCCGCTGCGGTTCAGGCGGCGTACCGCTTCGCGGACCGTGTGCCGACTCACCCCGTATTCGCCGATCAGCTCGGAGTCGGTGGGGAAACCCTCCCCGAACTCCCCCGCCTCCAGCCGACGACGCAGGTCGGCCTCGATCTGGGCCCACAGTGGCATGGGGTCGGTACGGTCCAGCGGGGACATCGGGGAAGCAGGCGACATGGTGAGCCTCCGGACCCGGGGTGCCACCGTCCGCCGGTGGCAACCACCAAGTATACGTACATCCGGACTTTTCAATTCGTCGGGGGCTCCCGCCGAGGTCGCCTCCTCGGTTTCACCCCCCGGGGTCCGGGCGACCGGCGATCGGGAACCCCACCGGACTGGACAGGCGATAGGGTCGGGCCGGTTCCCGTAAGCGCTTACACACCCAGCTCCCGGCGCCGACCGGACAGGGTGCGACCAGAAAGGGTGCAACCGGACAGGGTGCGACCAGAAAGGGGAATGGTGTCAGGTACCGGAGGAGAATGGTGGACCGGAGCCGTCGGCTACGAGATCTACGTCCGCTCCTTCGCCGACCACTCCGGTGACGGGATCGGCGACCTCGCCGGCGTCACCGACCATCTGGACCACCTGGTGGGACTCGGCGTGGACGTGGTGTGGCTCACTCCCTTCTACCCCACCCCGGGATTCGATCACGGCTACGACATCAGCGACTACTGCGCCGTGGATCCCGCCCACGGAACCCTCGACGATTTCGACCGACTGACGGCCGAGGCCCACCGGCGCGGTCTGCGGGTGGTGGTCGACCTGGTCCCCAACCACACCAGCGCCGAACATCCCTGGTTCCGGGACGCCCTGGCCAACCCCCGGGGTGACTGCCGCGACTACTACATCTGGGAGGACCCGGCCCCTGACGGTGGCCCGCCCAACAACTGGGTCTCCCACTTCGGCGGGCCCGCCTGGACCCTCGAACCGGGCTCGGGCCAGTACTACTGCCACCTCTTCCTCCCCGAACAGCCCGATCTGAACTGGTCCAATCCCGACGTGGTGGCCGAGTTCGACCGGATACTCCTGTTCTGGGCCGACCGGGGTGTCGACGGCTTTCGGATCGACGTGGCCCACGGCCTGGTCAAGGACCCCCTGAGACGGGACAACTCGCTTTCCCGACCCCTCACCCCCGACATGGGTCCGGTCGAGATCTTCGAGTCCTACGACCACGACCACGACCTCGACCAGGACGCCAACATCGAGATCTTCCGGGGCTGGAACCAGCTCCTGAGGTCCAGGGACATAATCCTCATCGGTGAGATCGGCGTCTCCGATCAGAAACGGGCGTCCCGCTACGTGGCCGGTGGCGACGGCCTTCACGAGATCTTCTTTCTGGAGTCCACCTACCTCCCATGGGACGTGGAGTCCTGGAGGCAGGCCGTGACCGGACTCCAGCCCCTCGCCCCCACCGGCGTGAGCTGGGTGCTGAGCTGCCACGATCGCCCCCGGGCCGTCACCCGTTTCGGTGGCGGGGAGCGGGGGGCCCGGAGGGCTTTCGCCCTGGCCACCCTCACCATGGGGTTGGGAGGGACCCCGTTCATCTACCAGGGTGAGGAACTCGGCCTGCCCGACGGACGGATCGAGGAGGGACGGGCCACCGACCCCCTGGCCGTGCGCAACCCGGGAAGCCCCGAGGCGGGAAGGGATGGTTGCCGCACCCACATGCCCTGGACCGACGGCCCGACCAACGGATTCAGCCCCGCCGACCGGACCTGGCTGCCCTCCCAGGACCGCCCCGCCCACCTGACGGTCGCGGGTCAGTCGGACGATCCGGACTCGATGCTCAACCTCTACCGTGACCTGATTGCGTTCCGGCACCGCACGCCCGCCCTGTGGGAGGAGCCACTTCGGTGGCCGGACTCCGCCACAGAGGTGGTCCTGGGCCTGCGACCCCGGGCCCTCATGGTCCTGAACATGGCCCCCGAGCCCCGAGAGGTCCGTCTCCCGGACGGACCGTGGACGGTCTCCTTCGACAGCCGATGCGGATCATGCCGGTCGGCTGCGGCACAATCTCTGGTCGTGACCCGAGAGACCTGCCTGATACTCACCCGGACCTGATGGCACCCAGGGCCCGACCCCGCCGGAGGAAGGCGACCATCGACGACGTGGCCCGCGAGGCCGGGGTCTCGGTCGCCACCGTGAGCAGGGCCCTCCGGGGGCTGCCCAGCGTGGCCGACTCGACCCGCCTCCGGGTCGTGGACACCGCCGCCCGCCTCCGCTATCAGGCCGACCCCAGCGCCGCTCGCCTGGCGTCGGGCCGCACCATGACCATCGCCCTGGTGGCCCCGTTCTTCGGCACCTGGCACACCGGCGAGGCCCTGGCCGGGATCGAGGAGGTTCTCTCCCAGCGGGGCTACGACCTGTTGATCACCGCCTCGGGTGTGGCCTCCGACGGCGACCACTTCCTGGAGACGGTGGCGGCCCTCGAACCCCGGGTCGACGGTGTCCTGACCATCGATCTCTATCATCGCACCACCGACCGAGCTCCCACGCCCGAACTCCCCCTTCCGGTCGTCACCATCGGTGAACTTCTGGAGGGCCACTCCGGCGTGGCCATACCCGATGAGGACGCCGCCCAACGGGCCACCCGGCATCTCCTCGATCTCGGCCACCACCGGATCGCCCTGATGACATCCCCCACCCAGAACGCCTCACCGGTACCCGGTCTCCGGGAGCAGGGCTTTCGCCGAGCCATGACCGTGGCCGGGAACGATCCCGACCCCAGCCTCATCGTTGACGGACGGTTCGAGCTCGAGGGCGGGGCCGAGGCCATGGCCATCCTCCTGGCCGGTGAGAACCCGCCCACGGCCGTCTTCTGCCTCTCCGACCTCATGGCCCTGGGCGCCATGCAGGCCTGCCGAGAGCACTCCGTCTCCGTCCCCGGGGACGTGTCGATCCTGGGCTTCGACGACCATGAGGTGGCCTCCGCCGCCGGCCTGACCACCATGCGGCAGGAGGTGCGGGCCATGGGGGCCCGGGCCGCCTCCATGCTCATCGACCGACTCGAGAACCCCGACCTCACCCCCACCCATGAGGAGTCGGCGGTCGAGTTGGTCGTGAGGACATCCACCGCTCCGCCCCGCCGGGGTCACCTCTCCAGCGGTTGACCCCTCACCCCACCCCGGACTAACCTCCTGCCCAGGAGTCATGTAAACGCTTACATCGTTCCGACCCGGTCACGTCGCCGGGTCCGGTCGTGTGGCCGCCCAGGGCTCTCCGGCCGAGATGACCGCCCGACGGCTCCCGGTCCAATATCCATCATCCGGGGAGGGACGAAATGGGTTCACGATCTCGCTGGAAGGCAATCTTCATTGCCCTTCTGGCATTCGCAATGTTGGCCGCGGCCTGCGGCGACAGCGGCGGTGACAACAGCAGTAGCACCACTGCCGCCGCCGAGAGCGGTGGCGGTGACGGTGGTGGCACCGACATGAGCGGTACCACCGTCCGCATCTTCAGCTCCATCCGCGACGTCGAGGCCGAACGCCTCGAGGCCGCCTGGAAACCATTTGAGGACCGCACCGGAATCGACATAGTCCACGAGCCCTCGTCGGAGTTCGAGACCCAGATCCGGGTTAGGGTCGAGGGCGGAAACGCCCCCGATCTGGCCTTCATCCCCCAGCCCGGTCTGCTGCGAGACCTCGTCGCCACCGGCAAGGTGGTGCCCCTCGACAACCTCAAGGACACCGTCGCCCAGAACGACATCTCCGGCTGGGTCGAGCTCGGAACCGTGGACGGGACGTTCTACGCTCCCCCGTTCGGTACCAACATCAAGAGCCTCGTGTGGTACAGCCCGGCCAAGTTCGCCGAGTTCGGATACGAGGTTCCCACCACCTGGCAGGAGCTGATCGACCTGTCCGACAAGATGGTCGCCGACGGCAACACCCCCTGGGGCGTGGGTATCGAATCCGGCGGGGCCACCGGATGGCCCGCCACCGACTGGGTCGAGGACGCCATGCTCCGCTTCGAGGGGCCCGACGTCTACGACCAGTGGGTGAACCACGAGATTCCGTTCAACGACCCCAAGGTCCTGGACGCCGTCAACCAGGTCGGCAAGATCCTCAAGAACGACGACTACATCAAGGGCGGATCCCGTTCCATCGCCACCACCTCGTTCCAGGACGCCGGGCTGTGCATCCTGGACGGGTCGTGCTTCATGCACCGTCAGGCCAGCTTCTACGGGAACCAGTTCCCCGACGGCACCACCAAGGGCCCCGACGGGGACGTGAACGCCTTCTACCTTCCCACCGTCAACCCCGGTGACCCGAAGGTGATGCTGGGCGGCGGTGAGGTCATCGCCATGTTCAACGACCGTCCCGAGGTGAGGGCCGTGGCGGAGTACCTGACCAGCGCCGAGTACGCCAACAGCCGGGCCGCGGCCGGCAACTGGCTGTCCCCGAACAAGGGCATGGATCCCACGATCATCACCGATCCACTGGAGCAGACCTTCGCCAACCTGCTGCAGTCCTCCGACGTGTTCCGCTTCGACGGATCGGACATGATGCCCGCCGCCGTCGGCGCCGGAACCTTCTGGACGGAGATGACCTCCTGGCTGGGCAGTGACAAGCCCATCGAGGACGTGCTTACCTCCATCGAGGAGAGCTGGCCCCAGAGCTGACCCCACCCCACGGGGGACGCACGCGAACCGTGCCATCCGGGGGGGCGGCCGAATCATCGGCCGCCCCCCGGGGCTCTGAATAGACTCACCGTCGGGTCCCGAGGGGCCGGCGAACACGGGGGAACCCAATGCTCGACATCCTGAGTTCATTCACCACGGTGGCCCTCGGGATCGGCGTCTATTTCGCCA
>JALSTE010000717.1 GCA_026983855.1 Acidimicrobiia bacterium | reverse complement strand
GGTCGGGCTTCACAACTCGGCTGGCGGACCCGGCGGTCGACGACAGAGGTGATGCAGAAGGTGAATCCTGACCCCGTTCCAGCGGCGGAGACACGTGGCCCCGTCGAGACGCGGGCCCGAGCGCGAAGGCCCCTGAGGAGCCGGGCCGGGACGCTACTTCTGCTCCTGCTCGGCATCACGGCGTGGGTGGTGGTGCTCGCCGATGTCAGGGCCGGGGGGGGAACCCCGGCGAACGGGGTACCGGTGGAGGTACGGACCCCGGCCACGGGATTGGTGGCTGCGGTGGGGCCCGGCGGGCCACGCCCTGTCCCGGTGGTGGAGGCTCCGACCGCTCCCACCCCGGGGAGTTCGCAGGGAGCGGATGCGGTGTCCCCCCGACCTCCCGGTGACGCGATCGGCGCTGATCCGACCGCAGGCGACTACTTCGGGGGAATCGACCCTCCGGTGGTGCCCCCGGACGCCGTTGAGCGGCTGAACGGCAGGTCCGTGTCCATGGTGGGCGATTCCCTGGGGGTGTCGGTCACCGACGAGCTCAGGGACCTGCTGCCCGGGATTGGACTCCACATCGACGCCGAGGTGGGACGCCCGCTATGGGCTGCTCTCCCGCCACTCCGGTCGGCTGGACGCTCGGGCCCCGACATCGTCGTGATCGAGATCGGGACCAACGACTGGGGGGTCCCCGCCGGATATGACAAGCAGGTCCGGAAGGCTCTGGACTCCGTGTCCGGGGCCAGATGCGTCATCTGGGTGAACGCCCAGGAGTTTCGCCCCGGGTTGGTGACCGTGAACGAGACCATCGACACCGTTCTCAATGAGGTGGCCGGGGAGAACCCCGGGACTTCGATGGCGGTGGCCCGCTGGTCCGACATCTCTGATCCCCCCTCGCTTCACGGGCGGGACGGCTATCACCTCTCGGCCCAGGGGCAGCGTCTCATGGCCGACCTGATCGTGGCCTCGGTCCTGGACACCTGCACGCCCTGACGTCGTCCCCGATCAGCGGTGTCCGGCCCGCGAACCCCGTGGCCTCGGTCGTGGACACCTGCACGCCCTGACGTCGTCCCCGATCAGCGGACTCCGGTCCGCGAACCCCCGGCACCGGCCCGGGCCGGGCTTCGTGTCCCCGGGCTCAGGTACCGGACTCGAACACCGGGGGACGCTTCTCCAGGAACGCCGTGGCCGCCTCGATCTGGTTGGGGCTGCCCGCCAGGGCCCCGACGTGGGCCCGCTCGGCGGCGAACGCCGCTGCCACATCGTCCATGTCCCACCGGTTCAGGAGGAGCTTGTCCCTGCGGATGGCGTCGGGACTCTTGGTGGCGATCTCCCGGGCCATGGCCATGGCGTCGGCGAGGGGGTCATCGCTGACATGGGTGGCCAGGCCCAGTCGGGCCGCCTCCTCACCATCCACCATCCTCCCGGTGAAATAGAGCTCCTTGGCGACGTCATTGCCCACCAGGCGGGGCAGCAGGACCGAGGCGCACATGTCGGGCACTATCCCCCACCGAATCTCCAGAATCGACATCCTGGCCTCCCGATGCACGAAGCGGATGTCCCCGCCCAGCGCGAGTTGGCAACCTCCACCCAGGGCGTGGCCCGTCACCGCCACGATCACCGGCACGGGTAGCTCCTGCCAGGTCCACACCGCCTGCTGGCCGAGATGGGTGAGGCGACCCTCGGGTACCGCCACGATCGGGTTGAGTACCCCATCGTCGGAGGTGGGTCGACGCTCGGCCATGGCGGCGAAACCGGCGAAGTCCAGCCCGGCGCAGAACGAACGACCGTTGCCCGAGAGCACCACGGCCCTGACCGAGGTCTCATCGGCAAGTTCTCGGCCGGTACTGACCAGGGCCTCGAACATGGCGGTGTCGAGAGCGTTGAGCTTGTCCGGACGGTCCAGGCGCACGTCGGCGACCCCGTCGCTGATGTCGACCGATATCCGGTGTTCCATCTGATCCCCCTCGGGTGGCGGGCCGGGTGGGGCCCGGACCTCTGACCCACAGTCTGACCCAGGCGGGGGAGCGGGATCGAAACGGCCGACATCACCAGGCCGGGGAGCGGGGCCGAAACGGCCGACATCACCAGGCCGGGGCGCCGGGCCGAGGATGGTGGGCGGCGCCGTGTCGCCGGGTAGGGACGCGGGAAGCTGCCGGGACCCCTAACAGAACGGTTCATGACGTCCGATGGGGCGGTGGAGCGGAAGGAACCGCTCCGGGTCGAGGCAGGGAAGTCGATGACCACCGAACTGGCGCGAGCGTACGAACTCCTGGGCGTGGCTCCGGGCTCCGATCGGGCCGTCGCCCGTCGCGCCTACCGGCGACTGGCCCTGGCCCACCACCCCGATATGGGTGGCGACGCCGGGAAGTTCGCCTCGATACACAGTGCGTGGGAACTGATCCGGCGGTCCGCCGAACTCGGGCCACCAGTGGGATCCCGCCCCGACAGGGTCCCGCGACCCACTCCCCCACAATCCGGCGGAGTCCGGGACCGCGAGGTGCTCCGTCGTTCCACCGCGGATGACCACGGTGTGAGAACCGCGTACACCTCCTGGCGGGCGTACACCGCACCGGTCGTCCACCTGCACCGGGAGCCCCGGAGGCGGGTCGCGGCCCGTGGTGCCCCCTCCCGGTTCGCCGATGTCCTGAACCGCGAGCTGAGGCGATTCGCCACCGCGAACGCCTGAGGCGTCCCGCGGCCGCGGTCACCGAATCGACCGGAGACCGCTGAGTTCCCGGACGCCAAATCCCCAAATCGCCGAGGGACCTCACCCGTGGGGTCCGGCGGCCGACGTTCATCGGGTGATGACCACTCCGGCGCCACCCGTCCGCGCCCTCGAGGGCACCGGGAGAAGCTCCGGTGGCGGCCGGGCCCGTCTCCCGGGGCGAATCCTCGCCATCGGTCTGGTCCTGTCGTTGGCCGGCACCGTGTTCGCCCCCGCGGTGCCCGCCGAGGGAGAGGCCGTGCCGCTCTCGGAGGTCACCGTCGAGAGCCGGAGCTACGAGGAGGCCCTGGCTCGTCTGGATCAGGCCCGGCGCACCATCGCCGATTCGGAGGCCCGGATCGACCTCGAGACCCGGACGATCGAGGAGATGGACTCCGCCCTGACCCAGCTCCGGCGGTCGATACCCTCGCTCCGGGACCAGATCTCAGAGGTCGAGGACCGGACGGGAGCCGCCCGAGAGGGAATCGCCGAGGTGGCGGTCATCAGCTACGTGTTCGGTGGCTCGGACGGAACCAGGGTTCCCCCGGCGAACGACGACGGGGAGAGCGACGCGGTCAGGGAGGCCCGGCGGAGATTCGTCCTGCGCACCCTCGAGGCCGGAGCCCGGGCCCGCCTGGATGCCACCACCGAGGCCGGGCGGACGGCCGCCCGGCAACTGGCCGAAGCCACCCGGTCCGTGGTCGAGCTGGGCGCCCGTCGGGAGAGGTCCCAGCGGGCTCTCGAGGCCGCCCGTCGGGACCTGGAGACGGCCCGGTCGTCACTTGACGCGCTGGCGGCCTCAGTGTCGGAGGAGCGGCGTCTGGCCCGGGTATCGGGCACGGATCTGTCCTACATCGCCCTAGAGGCCTACGTCAGGGCCGCCGAGCGGGTCAACCGGGAACAGCCGGCGTGTCGACTGCCGTGGAGTCTCCTGGCTGGTATCGGAAGAGTGGAGTCGCGTCACGGAACCTATGCCGGGACCCGACTCCTGATCGACGGGACCACCTCCCGTCCGATCATCGGCATCGCCCTGAACGGGGATCGTGAGACCGCGGTGATGGCGGACACCGACGGAGGCAGCCTCGATGGGGACACCGAGTTCGACCGGGCCGTGGGTCCGATGCAGTTCATTCCCTCAACCTGGGTCCGCAGCGGGCGGGACGCCAACGGTGACGGAGTTCGAGATCCCCAGAACATCTACGACGCGGCCCTCGCCGCCGCCGACTATCTCTGCCGCACCGCCTACGGACTCCCCCTCGACAGCCCGGAGGGGAGGCAGCGGGCCGTGTACGCCTACAACCGGTCAGACGCCTACGTGGCGGCGGTCCTCGCCTACGCCCGGGACTACTCGCGTATCCGGGTCGCGGGGTGAGGCGATCACCTTCCAACGGTCCATTGGGCCGACTCCGACCGGGGCGCCATCAGCCGCCCATCGCGAGGTGAGACGCCCATCTACGGCCCATCGCGTGGTTGGACGACCATCTACGGCCCATCGCGAGGTGAGACGCCCATCAGCCGCCCATCGCGAGGTGAGACGACCGACTTCTGATGACCCATGGTGTGGATCGGGGGCCGGTGGCCCTTAGTGTGCCTCGGGGCCCTCGCCCGGTCCGGATACCGATCCAGGAGTTTCGATGCTCGAACGTCTAGCCCGGCTCTGTGTGCGCCACCGCCTCCGCGTGGTCCTGGTCTGGTTGGTCTTCCTGATTCTCGCCAATGTGGCGGTGAGGGTCACCGGCCCCGAGCTCACCAACGAGTTCGGGTTGCCCGGGGCGGAGTCCCAGACCGCCGCCGACATCCTCCAGACCCGTTTTCCCGGGGCGTTCGGGGCCACCAGCGACATCGTGGTGAGGGCCGATGAGGGCCTCGACGATCCGGGGGTGCGGGCGGACCTGGACACGTTGAGGGAGAAGCTCCTCGCCCTCGATCACGTGGTGGAGGTGAGCCCACTGAATCCCTCCCCACTCGGTCGGCCGATCGGTTTCATGCAGGTCCGCTACGACCTCGATGAGCGAACCGTGCCCCTCGAGGTCCCCCGGGCGGTGATCGACCTAGTCGAGCAGTCCCGCCGTCCCGGTCTGCAGATTGAGGCCGGGGGCGAGGTCATCCGCAAGGCCACCCAGGCACCACCGGGGTCGTCGGAGGTGGTGGGCCTGGTGGCGGCGGTGATCGTATTGCTGATCACGTTCGGGTCCGTGGTGGCGATGACCATGCCCATGGCCACGGCCCTGTTCGCCCTCGGGAGCGGTCTGGCCCTGGTGCGTCTGGCCGACTTCATCATCGACATTCCCGAGTTCGGTCCGAATCTGGCCACCATGATCGGTCTCGGGGTGGGAATCGACTACGCCCTGTTCATCGTGACCCGCTACCGGAGGGCTCTGGCCGAGGGACTCGACGTGGAGGAGGCCGTGGCCCAGGCGGCACGGACGGCGGGCCGGGCGACCATGTTCGCCGGAATCACGGTGGTGATCTCCCTCATGGGCCTCTCTCTCGTCGGCCTCAGCTTCATGAACGGCATGTCCGTGGGGGCCGCGGCCACCGTCCTCACCACCATGGTCGCCGCGGTGACCCTGCTGCCCGCCCTCCTGGGCTGGGTCGGTACCTCGATAAACCGGGGACGCCTTCCGCTCCTGAAGGGCGATGGAGGCGATCCGACCCGAAGTGTCTGGTACCGGTGGAGTCGTCTGGTCCAGCACCATCCCTGGCCGGTGGCCATCCTGGGGTCAGGTCTGCTGCTGCTCCTCACCCTCCCGATGTTCGCCATCCGCCTCGGTTTCACCGACGCCGGCAACGATCCCACCTCGGCCACCACCCGCCGAGCCTACGACCTGCTGGCCGAGGGTTTCGGTCCCGGATTCAACGGTCGGCTGGTGGTCGCGATCGAGACCGCCGGCGACCCCACCGTGGTCGACCGTCTGGCCGAGGCCACCCGCGAGACCCCCGGCGTCTTCGCCGTGCCCGAGGTGACCGAGAGAAACTTCAGCCAGGTGGATCCCGAGGTGGCGGTGATCACCGTCATACCCGACAGCGCTCCACAGGACGCCCGCACCGACCAACTCATAAACCGCCTGCGCCACGAGGTCTATCCCCAGGTCCTGGCCGGCACCGGGGCCCGGGCCAGCGTGGGTGGGATCACGGCCTCCTTCACCGACATCAGCCGCCGCCTGACGAGCCGACTCCCGATCGTGATCGGGGCCGTCCTGGCCCTGTCATTCCTGCTCCTGATGGCGGTGTTCCGTTCCGTTCTGGTGCCCCTCAAGGCCGTGATCATGAACCTGCTGTCGATCGGTGCCGCCTACGGGGTCGTCGTGGCCATATTCCAGTGGGGTTGGGGGGCGGGTCTGATCGGCGTCGACCGAACCGGGCCCATCGTCTCCTTCGCCCCCGTGTTCATGTTCGCGGTTCTGTTCGGCCTGAGCATGGACTACGAGGTGTTCCTGCTCTCCCGGGTGCACGAGGAGTACGTGAGGACCGGGAACAACGCCGAGGCCGTGGCCGACGGTCTGGCCACGACCGCCCGGGTGATCACCGCCGCGGCCCTGATCATGACCACGGTGTTCGGATCGTTCGCCGTACTGGGCGATGACGTCACCATCAAGCTCTTCGGGGTGGGCCTGGCCACGGCCATCATCGTGGACGCCACCCTGGTCAGGGTGCTGCTGGTGCCCGCCACCATGGAACTCATGGGTGACGCCAACTGGTGGTTCCCGAACTGGTTGGAGCGCCTGGTGCCCCGTCTCGAGATCGAGGCCCGGGCCGGGGAGACGGTGGACGGCCCCTCCTGACTCCCGGGTGGACGGTCCGGGATCAGGGGGCACCTCCGGATCCGGGGAACGGGGGGATCAGGGCCGGAGGTCGATCTGGTTCAACCAGGTACACAGGATCCGGGCCGCGGTGGCCGACCCGCGGGGGTCGCTCAGTAGATGATCGGCGTGTTGGAGGGCCACGAACGCCTTGGGTTGGGGGGCGGCGGCGAAGATGGCCTCTCCCTCGCTGACCGGAACCACGGTGTCGGAGACCGCGTGCAGGACGAGCAGGGGACGGTTCAGCCGTCGGACCCGTCCCAGTTCGTCGTGTCGGGCCAGGTCGTCGAGGAAGCTGCGACTCAGACGGAACACCCGGCCTCCTATGTCCACGGGGGCGGCACCCTCCCACTCGATACGGTCCACGGCGTCACCCAGGAGACGCCGCACGTGGGCCGGGGTGGACGGAGCCCCGATCACCGTGACGCTCGAGACTCTGGGAATCCGATCCGCCGCCAGGAGAACCGCCGCCCCCCCGAGGCTGTGGCCCACGAGATGGACGTCGAGGTCGGCCAACCCGGCCAGGGCCCGGGCGGCGGCGACCAGATCGGCGACGTTGCTGCTGACGGAAGTGGTCTCGAACTCCCCCCCGCTCTGTCCCAGTCCGGTGAAATCGAAGCGGAAGCTGAGGTAGCCGTCGTCGGCGAGATCACGGGCCAGTCGGCTGACGGTGTGGAGGTCCTTGGAGCAGGTGAAGCAGTGGGCCAGCAGCACCGCGGCCCGTGGGGTCACCTTCGGATGGCGCACTACCGCGCTGAGCGGGGCCCCCGTGGAGCCCGTGAAGGTGATGCCCTCCGTGCGGCGGGACGGCCTCGGTACCGCTTCATCGACCATCAGGGCACGATAGGGGAAGGCGCCGGGGCCCGAAAGTGGGTCGCCGGGTACCGGGTCTGGGCGTCCACCCACCGGGGATGGCCGTCACATCGACCACGACCCCGTGAGGGAGTTCGGTGGAACGGCTGGGCGCCACGCTCCGTCCCCGGACCCCGGGCGAGGTCCAGGGCCGCGATCAGGGACTTGGTAGGGTCACGGCATGACCCCCGGTGAGCCCGAGGGCGAGGTCCGACCCGAGCTGCTCCTGTTCGATGTCCTGGGTCGCCGCTGGACGATGAGGGTCC
>JALSTE010000716.1 GCA_026983855.1 Acidimicrobiia bacterium | reverse complement strand
CGTTCCACACCCCGTCGGTGGCTTTGTCGAGCAGCACCGTGGGGCGCTCGGCGGCCGTGGCGGCCTTCTCGACCAGATCGCCGTACTCGGTGGCGATACCGTCGTAGAGATCGGTCACCGCCGCCTCCTCGTTGATGAACAGGGCGGGGAACTTCATCCACTCGGCCCGGCCCAGGGGGGTGTTCTCCCGGTAGTCGGCGCTGACGGCGGCGGGAATGCCCAATCCTTCCAGGGGGGCCAGTTCATCGGCCGCCGGACCGAAGAGGAACGTGAAGGCCACGTCGGGTTCGGCGGCGGCCATGGCCTCGGCGTCGAATCCGAAGCTGAGCGATCCCGTGGCCACCAGGTCGCCGGCCTCTATGAGGTCCAGAACGGCGGGGGTGGAGACGTAGTCGAAGGAGTCCAGCCCCTTCACGATGTCGAGGCGACCGATCTCGGCCAGACCCGGCAGCATGGTGGTGCTCATGACCACGGCGGAGGAGATGGGGACCTCGACGACGGTGGCCCCGGCCAGATCATCGGTCAGTTCGGGTGCCGGGGTGCCGCACTGCACCAGCACGTAGGTGAAGGCGGCCTCCTCGAAGTTGGCGTCGGACACCCGAACCACCTTGTAGTTGTCCTCATAGGTGACCCCGAGGCGCTCGGCGTCCTCCACCGTGAGCTTCTGGGGGAAGTAGTCGACCCCCTCGGTGTAGTTCTCGACGCATCCCTCTGTGAGATTCACCGTGGGGGCGACCACGGTCGTGGTCGTGGACGGTTCCGTCGATGATGAAGGGGCGGCCACCGTGGTCGGCGAACCCGAGGTCGAGCTCGGGGAAGCGGGGGTTGCCGTACCCGCACCACCGGAGCTGTCACCGCAGGCGGCGGCGAGCAGAGCCAGGGCGAGGACCGCCGCCAGTAGGCGCAGGGTCGAACCTGGGCCGGGCATGGATGGTCGAGTGGGGGAGGGGAGGTGAGTCATACCGGGATTCCATCCTTCGTGGTGTCCGGACAATGGGAGCGCCGCGTCAGGTTTCCTGACTCCCGGGTCCCGGCTCCGCCCGCCTTCCCGGACCTCGCGTGGAGCATCCAGTGGCCGTTGGGGTTCGCTACCCGGTCACAGTGGCGAGGACCGCGCCGGATTCGCACCGGCTTCCCTTGCTACGCGACCGGCGCAGTAGACCACGTCGGGAGCCCGGGGTCAACCACCCCGGACGCGGGCGGCGACCACGGCTTGGTCGGCCGAGCGGGGGTCGTTACTGTGGGAGCAGCCGAACAGAGGGGGACGGCCATGCCGGTCAAGCTCACCAGTGGTGTACATCACGTCGCCTACGCGTGCCGGGACATCGACGCCACGGTCCACTTCTATGAGGACCTGATGGGTTTTCCGCTCATACACACCGAGATCAAGAGGCTCGATGACGGCTTCTTCCGCCACATATTCTTCGACACCGGCGGGGGAGGGGCGATGGCCTTCTTCGACGTCCACGGTGTGGGTGAGGCCGAGGACTGGCGGGCGGACATCTCCACCGGCAACGGCCTGCCCATCTGGGTGAATCACATCGCCTTCGGGGCCGACCGGGAGACCCAGGAGGCGGCCCGGGCCCGGTTCGAGGCCGCTGGTAT
>JALSTE010000715.1 GCA_026983855.1 Acidimicrobiia bacterium | reverse complement strand
TCTACCGCCCCGGTCTCGGGAGACGATGGTTGGCCGACCTACCGGGGGGATCAGTTGGGCCTGCTGGACCACCTCGGGATCGAACGTTGTCACCTGGTGGGGATGTGCATCGGGGGCCCCTACATAATCGGGCTGCTGCGGGCGGCGCCGGAGAGGTTCGCCTCAGCGGTGCTGCTGCAACCGGTGGGCATCGAAGGCAATCGCCCCGCCTTCTACGAGATGTTCGACCAGTGGGCGGCGGATCTGGCCCCCGACCATCCCGAGGCCACATCCGAGGACTGGAGGTCATTCCGGTCCAACATGTGGGACGGTGACTTCGTGCTCACCGCCACCCCCGAGGAGTTGAGGGCCGTGACCACCCCGATGCTGGTGCTCATGGGCAACGACCTCTACCACCCCGAATCCATCTCCCGACGGGTGGCCGAACTGGCCCCCGACGCCGTCCTCGTTGAGAGGTGGAAGGAGGAGCCCGATCTGACCGCCGCCGACACCGCCATAGCGGACTTCCTCGCCCGGCACGGCCTCTGAGACGCGGGGCTCAGCCTTCCCAGTGGGCGGGGGCCGCCCATTTCGGTGTGGGCCGCGGGGCTGCGTCAGGGATCAGGTCTGGCGGTGGGCGGCGCGGCGACGCTTCTGCTCCTCCAACAGCAGCTTCAGCTCGTGTTCGAGCTCGGTCTTGTGGGCGTCGGTGTCAACGATCTCGTCGACCTGGAAATAGGCGAGGGCGTTGTAGTCCCGCACCGGCAGGGCGTAGGTCTCATAGGAGGGGTCCATCTCCCTCTTGATGATCTGGTCCAACTGGTGTCGGACCCCCTCTATGCGCCACTGGAGCTCCTCGTCGCTCAGGGCGGAGAACCCGTGATGGGGAAGCTCGGTCATTCGCCCCTTCAGCTCGATGAGTTTCTCCTCGAGCTCGGCCTTCTCCTCGGGGTTGGAGGCCCGGTCCAGGGCCTCGCGGGTCTCCACCAACTGCCGGAAGATCGAGTCGAGCTCGCTCCGAGCCTCGGCGGCCGTCATGTTCGGGGTCTGAGAGGGGCTGTCACCGTGGTCCATGGGCAGATCCTATTGCGGACGGAGGATCCGTGCTGGCCCACATCCCCGCGGTCCGGCTCAGTTGCGGGCCCGGCGGGACTCCATCTCGTCGAGCAGCATCCGCAACTCGTGCTCGAGGGCGGCCAGACCGGTCTCGCTGTCGACCCGGCTGGTGATCTCGAACCAGGCTATGGGGTCGATTGAGCCACCGGCCTCGTTGGAGAAGCCACAGAATGAGGGATCCATCCGCCGTCGGTAGATGGCGTCGATCTGGGACCTCAGGCCCTGTATACGACGTGCCAGCTCGGGGTCGTCCAGGCCGCTGACCCCGGCCATGGGGAGTTCGGCGACCTGACCCCGGAGTTCGGCCAGACGCTCGTCCAGGCGGGCCCTCTCGGCGGGGTCGGTGGCCCGGTCGTGGGCCAGGCGGGTCGAGACCAGTTCCCCGAACAGGTCATCGAGACGTCCGCGGTCGGTGGCAACGTCCGGCCCCCGGCCCTCCCCGGCGTTCGTCTCCCTGTCGGCGCTGTGTCCGCCGGTGCTGTGTCCATCATTCTGCATTGTCGCCACCTGCTTTCGGGTACCGCTCTTGGTTGGCCACCCCTACCGCTCCCAGCCTAACGGGGAGGGAGGTCCATCTCAGTTCACGGGATGGCGTCCGGGGGTGGTGATCGAGTGGCGGCATTCGGCGATCGGGATCCCCTGGTTGGTCGACTAGTCAAGAGGGAGACCATCTGAGAGCCTCCCTGGTGCAGTCGAGGAGATCGAGGAGAAGAAGATGACCGAGGAGATGAGGAAGACCGAGAATCTGGTGGTGAACCCCCCCGAGATGGCCAAGGCCGTGGGGTTTTCCCACGCCGTGGTGGCCGGACCCGGCCGCACCGTCTACCTGGCCGGGCAGGTGTCGTTCGATCCGGAGTCCCGGGTGGTGGGGGAGAGCTGGGTGGAGCAGTTCGACGTGGCCCTGGGCAACCTGATGACGGCCCTGGCGGGGGCCGGTGGGCGTCCCGACCACATGGTGTGGATGCAGATATTCACCGTGGACGTTCCCGCCTACCGGGCGGCCCGGGCCGAACTGGGGCCCATCTACCAGCGTCACATGGGGCGCCACTATCCGGCCATGAGTCTGCTCGGGTTGTCAGAGCTGGCCGATGAGGGCGCCCTTCTGGAGATCACGGGGATCGCCGTCATTCCCGACTGAGGCCCTGACCGGAGACATGTGACATCTCCTCTTGTGTTTCTCGGTGAAGTGTCGTATGTTTCCTAACAGACCGGACGGTCGGTTTGCTTTCGGGCACGCTACCCGATTCGCATCGCCCGACCGGAGTGTTCCCTCGACAACCGGGTCGGGTTTCCCGGGAACACGTCACTGAGGAGAACGCCCAGGGGAGAGGGGAGGCGGGAGTGATGGCACAGATGACGATCGACACCCCCACCCGCTCGGAGATGACCGAGGCCCGGATCATCGCCGCCGCCCGGCGTCTGTTCGTCACCCGCAACTACGCCGACGTGACCACCGGGATGATCACCGAGGAGGCCGGGGTGACCAAGGGCGGTCTCTACCATCACTTCCCGAGCAAGGAGCGGCTCTACGTCACCATGATGCTCCGGGACCTCGAGGGCAAGCGGCGGATGTTCTCACGGGCGGTGGAGATGGAGGGAACCTGCCGGGAGCGTCTGGCCCGGATCACCCGTGACTTTCTGGAACTCCCCGAGGAGGATC
The DNA here is from genome assembly GCA_026983855.1 of Acidimicrobiia bacterium. GTDB lineage: Bacteria > Actinomycetota > Acidimicrobiia > Acidimicrobiales > Poriferisodalaceae > DRKF01. The sequence continues at coordinate 4,888 of JALSTE010000715.1, read as the reverse complement.
GGGAACTGACCCGCCTGGTGCGTCGCGACATCAACATCTTCACCGATCCCGAGAGGGACAAACTGGTGAGGGCCTATCAACGGGCCCTGCCCGATCTGATCGAGAGGATCGTGACCGACGGAATCGCCCACGGCGAACTCCGTCCCGGCAATCCCCGGATCCTCTCGTGGTCCTTCGTGGCTCTCGTCGAGGTGGTCATCGGCGAGTACGCCCGGGAGGCCCTGGGCGACAGCGACGCCCGACTGGGCCACGTCCTGGATCTGTTCTTCCACGGAGCCGCGGCCTGAAGACCCACAGGAGTGACATGACACCACCTGCCCCCTCAACCACCACCGACCGGGTGTTCCCCGAGTGGCGCGGCAAGTCCCTCGATGACGCCCTCCTGGAGTGCCGGGACCAGGTGGAGTCGGCCGACTTCCAGACCGTGGCGCGCTGGAGGGAGGCCGGGGGTCTGGTCGCCGGCCACTTCCAGGTGGCCTTCCCCGAGGAGATCGTCCACGCCGCCGGGATGCTCCCCTTCAAGGTCCGGGGGGCCCCGGTGGAACCGAACCTGGCCGATTCCCACTTCGGTTCCTATCTCTGTTCGATACTCAAGACCTCCCTCGAACTGGCCCTGAGCGGAAGGGTCCCGATGGAGATGTTCATCTCCCATCCGATCTGCGACGCCGCCCGGAATCTGGCCGCCATCTGGGGGCGCAACTTCGACCATCCCTGCCAGATCCTCTACCTGCCGCAGAACCCGAATTCGGCCGGCAGCATCGACTACCTGCGACACGAGTACGACCGGCTCCGGCGCCTGGCCGAGGAGGTCTCGGGTCGGGAGATCACCGATGAGGCCCTGGTGAACTCCATCGTGGTGTTCAACGAGAACCGGCGACTGCTGCGGGAGCTCTATGAGATCAAGAGGGAGCAACCCTGGCTGATCGCGGCCGAGGACGCCTACGCCCTGGTCGCCCTGGCGGGGATGATGCCCCGCGAGGAGCACAACGAACTGCTCTCCACCCTGCTGCCGCGGATCAGGGAACGCGACGCCCGACCCGAGGACCGCATCCGGGTGGTGTTCGAGGGCGGCTTCTGCGAGCAGCCGCCCTTCGACCTGATCCGGATGTTGGGACGAACCGTGTACCTGGTGGACGACGACCTGCTGATCGGACTGCGCTGGTTGACCGGGGACGTGCCCCTGGAGGGGGATCCCCTGCGGAACCTGGCCTGGGCCTACATAGAACGGTCCTCCTACAGCCCGGTGCAGCACGACCTGCGCAAACCCAAGGAACGCATGCTGCTGGAAAGAATCGAGGGGGCCGGGGCCGATGCCGCCATTCTGGCCGCGGCCAAGATGTGCGAGCCCGGTCTCGAGGAGCAGGTCACCTACACCCACGCCCTGGACGAGGCCGGCATCGCCTACTTCATGAGCGAGTTCGAGGAGAACATGACCTCGTTCAGCCAACTGGAGATGCAGGTCGAGACGTTCGTCGAGAACCTGCTGTTCGCATGAGGGGCGACCGGACCATGACGGGGGACACCCGGGACAGGAGTTGGAGATGAGCATCGAGGAGATGAACGACGGCCTCGTGGGCCGGGGAAACAGGGAGGGGGCGGCCCTGTTCAGGGAGTGGTTCGCCGAACTGCACGAGACCGCCCACCGGGGAGGGCCGGCGGCCTACGTCTTCGTCATGGGGAGCATGAACGAGATCCTCAAGACGTTCGACCTCCCCGTGGTGTTCCCCGAGATCAGCTCCCTGCAGACCGCGGTCCGCCACTCGGCCCACGAGTTGTTGGAGGTGGCTGAGGACCACGGCTACTCGCCCGACATCTGCGGCTACGTCAAGGCCGACGTGGCCGTGCAGATCCGGGGTGGCAAGCATCCGATGGGTGATCTGCCCCGTCCGGCGTTGTCGGTGCTGACCAACGCCTGCAACACCTACATCAAGTGGGCCGAGATCTGGGAGCGCATGTACGGCACACCGATGGTGACCATCGACATTCCCGGGACACGCGAGGGAGGGGGCCAGACCTGGTCGGGCAACGGCGACTTCGAGGCCGACCGCAGGTATGTGGAGGTCCAGATCCGTGAGCTCATCGGCACCTGCGAGGAGGTCACCGGGACCAGGTTCGACATCGACCGGTTCCGCGAGACGCTGGGTCACGCCAACACCATGACCCGGAGCTGGAAGCGACTCCTGGAATTGAACGCCGCCCGCCCCTCGGTGTTCAACGCCCTCACCGACGGCACCGTCTACCTGGGTGTGGCCAACGGCTTCCGGGGAACGGAGGCCGGGGCCCGTTACTTCGAACGTCTCGTGGAGGAGATGGAGTACAAGGTCGCCAACGGAATCGGGCAGTCCATCGAGGAGAAGTACCGCCTGATCTTCGTGGGGGTTCCCTGCTATCCCATATTCCGCCGGTTCAACGAGCTGTTCACCGACTGGGGTGGCACCTTCGTGAGCTCCACCTACCTGTGGTTCGCCTCAGGGGGTTTCAACCGGGGTTTCGAGTACGACCTGGACGACCCCATCGCCTCCATGGCCGAGGGATCGCTGATCTCGGTGAGGGACGGGATGGACTCGATGTTCCACCAGGACCGGGTGGCCATGGACATGATCGAGGAGCTGGGTGTCGACGGTGTGGTCTACCACCCGATCAAGAGCTGCCGGACCGTCTCCACCGGCCTGGCGGACGGGAGGCGCCACCTGACCGAGCAGACGGGTATATCCAGCCTGTTCATCGAGTCCGACATGATGGACCGTCGCGTGGTGTCCGAGGCCCAGATGAAGAATCGGATCGACGCCTTCTTCGAGGGCCTCGCATCACGTCGCAAGCCGGCCCTGGCCGGCCGGGAAGGGTGAGGTAACAACATGGTGTACGGAGCCGGGGTCGACGTCGGGTCGACCCAGACCAAGGCGGTGATCCTCGATGAGGACGCCAACATCGTGGGAAGGGCCCTCACCGACACGGGGGCGAACGTCATCGAGGCGGCTGAGAACGCGTACCGTATGGCCCTGGCGGAGAGTGGCATCTCCGAGGACGAGGTCGGGTACGTGATCGGCACCGGCTACGGGCGCTACCGGGTCACCTTCGGCGACGCCCAGGTGACCGAGATCAGTTGCCACGGCCGGGGGGCGGTCCACCTGTTCCCCGACACCCGCACCGTGGTCGACATGGGTGGCCAGGACACCAAGGCCATCTCCGTGACCCCCGACGGCGAGATCAGCGACTTCTGCATGAACGACAAGTGCGCGGCGGGCACCGGCCGGTTCCTGGGGGCGGCGGCCGCGGCCCTCGACATCCCCCTCGACGATCTGGGCCCAGTGTCGCTGGCCGGAACCAGACCCATCAAGATCAGCACCACCTGCACGGTGTTCGCCGAGTCGGAGGTACTGGCCTGGATCGGCAAGGGCAAGAAGATCGAGGACATCCTGTGGGGGGTCCACCAGTCGATCGCCACCCGCTCGGTGGGGTTGATGCGCCGGGTCGGAATCGAGGACGAGATCACCTTCACCGGAGGGGTGTCCCGCAACGTCGGAATGGTCAGGGCGCTCGAGGAGCGGCTCGGCCGCAAGCTGAACATCAGCGACGACTGCCACTACATGGGCGCCGTCGGGGCCGCCATGTTCGCCCTCGACAACATCGGGGCCGGACGGGTCCCCGTGGCCGGTGGCTAGAGCCGTTCGCCTTCCCCACCTGACACGGGGACCCACCGGTCAAACCCAGCAGACAGGAACCACGAGAGAGGACCGATCATGACGATCACCGCCGGGCTGGACGTCGGCTCCACCTACACCAAGGTCATGATTCTCGGTGACGACCGGGAGGTAGTCGCCAGGGCCATGGCCCCGACCGGTTTCAAGCTGACCGAGATCGCCCGCACCGTCTACGACCGGGCCCTGGCCGGGGCCGGAATCAGCGAGGGGGAGGTCGACTACGTGATCGCGACCGGTGCCGGACGCCACCAGGTCGACTTCAAGGACATCCACGTGACCGACCTCACCGCCAGCGCCCGGGGGGCCTCGCACCTGTTCCCCGGCACCCGCACCATCCTCGACGTGGGAGGTCAGACCATGAAGGCCAGCCGGGTGGATCGGGCCGCCAGGGTCGAGTCGTTCCGCCTCAACGACAAGTGCGCGGCGGGCACGGGTGCCTTCCTGGAGAAGACGGCGCGCTACATGGGGTACAGCATCGAGGAGATCAGCAACCTGATGACCACCTCGAAGGAGCCCGTGCCGATCTCGGGGGTGTGTGCGGTGTTCGCCGAGTCCGAGGTGATCAACCACCTCTCGATGGGCACCCCTCCGGCCGACATCATGCAGGGGGCCATCGAGTCCCTCACCGGACGTTCCGTCCAGCTCATGAAGAGGGTCAGGGCCGAGCCCGAGTACACCCTGGTGGGCGGGATCCTCAGGTTCGAGACCATGGCCAACGCGGTGTCCGAACTCCTCGGGGCCGAGGTGAACGTGCCCGATGGGGACATGGTCCAGTTCGTCTCCGCCCTCGGGTGCGCCATCCTGGCCCGGATCCGGTTGGAGAAGCTGGCGGCGGAGGGACTGGACCGAACCCGGGCCGCGGTCGGCCGGTGAGCACCGATCCTGCCGTGGAGGCCATCGAGAGGCGCACCCATGAGTGACGTCGGTGGTGAGTCGGTCGTCTACTGCTCGGAGGGGATCAGGGTCCTGCGGGCCGATGATCTCGCCGCCGAGGGCTGGGAACAGAGAACCGTGGGCGACATCGGCCGTATCTCGGAGCTGGAGTGCATGTACTCCGAACTCGGGTTTGAGACTCTGACCAGCGGCCTCGACCCTGGGAGCTTCGGTGAGGCCTGCACGAGCTGCGCCGAGGCCGCCTGCCCCACCTACGTGGCCCTGTTCGTGCGGCGGGGAGTCGCTCCCGGAGG
>JALSTE010000714.1 GCA_026983855.1 Acidimicrobiia bacterium | reverse complement strand
CGCTCCATGAGGGCCACCAGACGTCTCTCCTCGGGGGCGAAGGCCCGGGCGGCGCGGATCTCGGGCTCCAGCTCCCGGGCGACCAGGGCGGTGCGCCAGCGGAGGACGTCCTTGGTGACGTGGACGTCGCCGAAGAGGTGATCTCCCACGTAGAGGGGCTGGGTGTCGTCATCACCGAGGCTGCGCTCCACCATCAGGGCGTTTCCCCCGAAGTACACGTCGCCCGCCTCCAGGGGTCCGAAATGGGGCTTCAACAGGGCATTGGCCTCGTCCACCACCCGGTAGATCGGATCGGAGTGGGCGAAGAAGCGGGGCTTGTTGGCCGACACGATCACGATGTCGAACAGGTCCCGCCAGTTGTTGCCCCGGGGGCAGAACGGGTCGATGGCGTAGGCCATGATCTGCCGGGTGTAGAACCAGTCCGAGTTGGTTATCAGGAGTAGTTTCTTACCCGCCCGCCGCTGCTCCTGGAGGGTGGCGACCACCTGGGGATCCAGCTCGATGAAGCGATCCGGGTCGGCGAGTATCTCGGCCTTGAGGGCTCCGGCGGTGTGGGACTCGTTGAGGGCCTCGTCGATGCCACGGTAGAGATCTCGGTAGCTGTGGACCTCGGGCAGCGGCTCGCGGTCGTGGATCTCGACCAACTGGGTCCACAGGGCCGCCCGTGACAGTTCGAACATGGTGTTCATGAACTCGTAGCGATCCTCGGACAGATCCACGACCGTGTTCCGGTACATCCGCCGCTGGCGGTCGAAACCCAGGAGGGCACTCCCGTGCTGGGTGCGGGTGACGTAGCCGAAGCGGGTGGCCTTGAGGAGGTTTCCCAGCTCCAGGTCGAACACCAGGCCCAGGGTGAAACGGGAGGGCTCGAACTCCAGGTTCGAGACCGGCCATCCCCGGTCGGCCAGGAGGCGGGCGGCGTGGCGGAAGGCGGCGTCCTCCCACTCGTTCACGTGGTAGTGGATGAGTGTGTAGTCCATGTCGTAGCCGATGGTTCGTACGGCACGGAGGTTGAGGGTGCGGTTGGCGAACACACCGCGTTCGGGCGGTGGCTCCTCGACCAGTGGTAGATCCATGCCCCGAGCTTCTCACGCCTCCGGTGACGGGAGGGTCACGACTGGTTCCGATGGCCTCGTGGTGGGGGACCTTCTCGCGCTCCGGGGAGGGCGGGGCCGGCTCCGGTCCCCGTCAGGGGGTGACCACGTCCAGTTCCCCCCGACCGTGGCGGGCCCGCAGCACCTTCTTGTCGAACTTCCCCACACTGGTTTTGGGAACCTCGTCGATGAAGGCCCAGCGCTCGGGCAGCCACCACCGGGCCACGTGCTCGGAAAGGTACTCCAACAGCTCGCCGGCGGTCACCTCCTGTCCGGACGCGCACACGACACAGGCCAGGGGCCTCTCGTCCCACCGTTCGTCGGGAACCCCGATCACCGCGGCCTCCATCACCTTCGGGTGGCCCATGAGGGTGTTCTCCAACTCCACCGACGAGATCCACTCACCTCCGGACTTGATCACGTCCTTGGATCGGTCGGTGATCATGATGTAGCCGTTGGGGGTCACGGTCCCGACGTCGCCCGTTCGCAGCCACCCGTCGTGGAACTTCTCGGGGGCG
>JALSTE010000713.1 GCA_026983855.1 Acidimicrobiia bacterium | reverse complement strand
TCGAACTCCAGTGTCTCCCCGTCTTCCCCGCTCATGACCGCCTCCCATCCACCGACAGCGGCCACCACCGAACCGGACCGCACACGAAGATCCCGCTCATGATCGCCTCCCATCCACCGACAGCGGTCGCCACCGGTACATCGTCTTTCCCCGGTAGTCGCTCACGACCCGCTCCCCGTGACGTGCCCGTCGAGCACGTGGGCGACACAGGCGCTGAGGCGCCGTGCGGTGGGCAGGTCGAGGAACTCGTTGGGGCCATGGGCGTTGGAGCCCGGGCCCAGCACTCCGGTCACCACGAACTGGGCGTCGGGGAACCTCTCCCCCAGCATCCCCATGAAGGGGATCGAGCCTCCCTCACCCTGGAATCCCGCCGGGTGGCCGAAGTGGATCTCCGAGGCCCGGTGGAGAACGGCCCCCAACCAAGGCTCGAGTTCGGGGGCGCACCACCCCGGACCGGCCTCCGGATCGGTGAGTTCCACCCGGGCCCCGTACGGCGGATCGTCCGTCAGGGCGGTGGCCACCGCCGCCAGGGCCGCTTCGCAGTCCACGGTGGGGGGTAGACGGAATGACAACTTGGCCCGGGTTCGGGGTCGCAGCACGTTTCCGGCGTCCTCCGGTGGGGGTGCCCCGGCCAGCCCGGTGACCGAGAGGGTCGGACGCCAGGTCCTGTTCAGAATCAGTTCGGCCACGTCACCGGACACGGCCCGGGCCCCGGCCACGAACGGTAACGACCCGACCACCTCGTCGGCGAGGGCGGCGGCGGACTCCGAGGCCGCCCGGACCACCGAATCGGGGATGGGTGAGCTCAACTCCGGTAGCAGTATCTCCCCGGTGGCCGAGTCCTCGATCCGCTCCAGCAGGCGGCGCAGTATCCGGAAGGTGGAGGGCACCACACCACTGGCCGACCCCGAGTGGAGACCCTCCTCGAGGATCGTGACCTCCAGGGTCCCCCCCACCAGTCCCCGCAACGACGTGGTCACCCAGAGCGAGTCGTAGTCGGCGGCACCCGAATCCAGGCAGACGACCAGGTCCACCCTCCCCAGGCGGGGGGCCAGATGATCAACGTAGGCCGGTAGGTCCGGGCTGCCCGATTCCTCCGACGCCTCGATCATCATCACCAGACGGGAGTGGCCGCCGCCCGCAGCCCTCACCGCCTCGACCGCCGAGAGCCCGGCGAACATGGCGTAGCCGTCGTCGGCCCCACCTCGTCCGTACAGGCGCTCACCGACCAGGACCGGCTGCCAGGGTCCCTTGCCGGGGTCCCAACCCTCCATCTCGGGCTGCTTGTCCAGATGGCCGTACAGCAGCACCGTTCCGGGGCCGGACCCCTCCCGGGTCGGTTCCGCCCCGCCGTCGGTGGCGGGGATCTCGATCAGTATCAGCGGGGTCCGTCCCGCCAGACGGACCACCTCCACCTCCAGACCTTCGATGGGTCGGGCCCGGGCCCAGTCGACGAACATGTCCACCGCCCGGTCCATGTGACCGTGGGCAGCCCAGTCGGGATCGAAGGCCGGACTGAGGTTGGGGACCTCGATGTAGCGGCGGAGCGTGTCCACGATCCCCGAATCCCATGCCGACTCCACCGACAACCTAACGAGCTGAGGATCGATCATGA
>JALSTE010000712.1 GCA_026983855.1 Acidimicrobiia bacterium | reverse complement strand
GCCCGGGCCAGTCGCACCTCACGCACCCCGGTGCTGGAGGTGAAGCTCCGGTTCCGGACCGTTGGGGACGGTGGAGAACCTGACTGGCTCGCCACCTCCTGCCGGGTGACCGAGGTCCGGGATCAGGCCGGCAACCTGATCGGACTGGCCCACCTGGCCCGACCCCTCACCTCGGGGTCGGTGACCCCGCTTCAGGAGTCCCCCACCCCCGACACCGCCGACCGGGCCCACGAGAGGACCGATCCGGGTGGACGCCTCCCGGATCGTCAGTCCGGCCCAATGCCCCTCGACGAGGTCATCCACTCCACCACCGACATCGTCTGGATGTTCGACCACGACGGCCCGGTCTTCGCCAACGCCGCCGCCCGCCGCACCATCGGGCTGACCGACGACGAGAGCCTCGACGGAATCGGACTGGGCGACATTCATCCCCGTTGGGCCGTGGAACGGATCGCCCGTCAGGGCATACCCGACACACTCCAGGGTCGCACCTGGCAGGCCGATCTGGCCGTCATCGACGCCGAGGGCGAGGAACGTCCCGTCTCCTACGTCCTCATGGCCCACCACGGCCCCGACGGGGCCATCAGCTACTGGTCGTCGATCTCCCGGCCCGAGGGGCCCGACGCCCCCACCGAGGCCGACCTGAGATGGGCGGCCACCCACGATCCCCTGACCGGGCTACCCGGCAAGGTGCTGGTCCACGACCGGATCGAGGTCGCACTGGGCCGCTCGACCCGAACCGGTCAGAGGGTGGGCCTGCTGCTGTTGGACCTGGATTTCTTCGAGGTGGTCAACACCAGCGTCGGCCCCGATATCGCCGACCGCATTCTGCAGTCTCTCGCCGAGCGACTGCAGTCCTCCATCCGGCCCGGCGACACCATCGGTCGGATGGGCGAGGACGAGTTCGTGGTGCTCTGCGAGCACTTCGATCGACTCGACGACGCCGAACAGTTCGCCAACCGTCTCCTTCGGGTGGTCGACGACCCCTTCACCATCGACGGGGCCGAGTGGTTCGTGTCCGTGAGCATCGGGATCGCCCTGGCCCGGCCCTCCCTGACCACCCCGTCCAGCCTTCTGCGCAATGCCGAACAGGCCATGTACCGGGCCAAGGAGCTGGGTCGGGGCCGGCAGGTGGTGTTCGGAAACTCCCTCAAGGCCCCCGGACTTCCGTTCCCCGCCGGGCCCGGGTGACCCGGCCCTCCGCCGACCGGCCCGGCCGACCGCCGACCGGCGGGGGGAACCACCAACTCGGAGCTCCCGTTGGGTACTCTCGCCGCACATGGAGATCTCCGTCGCCTCCCGGGTTTCGGGACGTCGCGCCAACGACATCAGCGACAGCATCGAGAACGCCATTCGTGACGGACGTCTGACCCCGGGGGCCAAGCTCCCGACCGTGCGGGCCCTGGCCGAGGAACTCTCGGTGAGTCCCAGCACCGTCTCCTCCGCCTACCGCTACCTGAGACAGCGGGGGGTCATCAGCACCCACGGTCGTGGGGGCACCAGGGTCCACCAACGGCCGCCGATCAAGGCCCGGGAGAACGTCGCTGTTCCCGATGACGTGAGGGATCTGACCCGCACCCGCGAGGACGACGACATCCTTCCCGCCCTTTCCGAGGTCCTCCACGACGTGGCCGACCGGCTTCCGGCTGGTGACGCACCCCGGCTGGCCGAGCGGCTCGCCAAGGAATTCGAGGCCGACGGGATCGAGGCTCCCCTGGTCGCGGCCATGGGTTCTCCCCGGGAGGCTCTGGACCGGGTCCTGGAGTCCCACCTGCTCCCGGGGGACAAGGTGGCCATGGAGGACCCCGGCTCCACCGAGATCGCCGACGTTCTGCTCCTGAACGGTCTGGAACCGGTGGCCATCGGCATGGACGAGCACGGAGTGCTCCCCGGAGCCCTCGCCGCGGCCCTGCCCCGGATCGCCGCCTGCGTGATCACTCCCCGGGGCCAGGATCCCACCGGGGCGGTGATGGACCTCGAGCGGGCGTCGGAGATCAGAACGGTGCTCAGAACCGAGCCCTCGATACTCGTCATCGAGTGGGATCCACTGGGACCCGTCGCCGGAGTGCCCTACGAACCCCTCACCGACCCCGGGCGATCCCGTTGGGCCGTCATCCGTTCCTATGAGGCCCTGCTCGGAAGCCGGCTCGGGATCGCCGCCCTGGGGGCCGACCCGGTGACCATGGCCCGGGTGGAGGGCCGGGTGGAGAGGCTTGGCAGCACCCTGCCCGGATTGCTGCGACGGGTGGTGGACGAGTTGCTCGGGCACCCCAGCGCATCCCAGAGACTCAACCTGAGCACCCGCACCCAGGCCTCCCGGCGTATAGCCCTGCTGGCCGAACTCCGGGCCCGGGGCATACAGGCCCGGGGCCGGGCCGGGCCATTCGTCTGGGTCCCCACCCACGATCCCGGGGCCGCGGTCGAGAGGATGCTCGCCCGGGGCTGGTTGATATCGGGGGTGAAGGCCATGGTCCCCGAGCACGAGTCCGGGGTTCGGATATCAGCCGCCCGCCTGGATCCCCGCTCCTCCCGGAACCTCGCCGACGACCTGCTCGAGGTTCTGGCCGCCTGACACCCTGACACCGACCTTCGGGGTCGGGTCCCGAACACCACACCCCTTGGCATGACGGTTCCCGGATTGCACTTCTGTGGAGGGTCCCTCCGGTCGACAGACAATGGAGATGAACTCCTTGCACCGCGCCCGTCGCCCCGGATTCTGGGACCGTCATCAGAGCCTGGTCCGGGCCGTGGCGGTCCTGGCCCTCCTGAGTGGGGTGGGATACCTCCTCTGGCGTCTGGTCGACACCCGTTCGGGGACCTCACCGGTCCTCTTCTGGGCCCTGTTCGCCGCCGAGGTGGCGGGTTGGTGGAGTCTGCTCCTGGAGACCATCGTCACCTGGGACTGTCGGCGGCGACCCCCGGCCGGCTCAGGTTCGGATCCCACCGCCGACATCGTGGTCGCGTCCTTCGATGAACCCCTGGAGTTGATCCGGGCCACCCTGGTCGGATGCACCCTGGTGCAGGGCCACCGGAGGACGATCCTCGTCGATGACGCCGGTCGGGGCGAGGTGCGTGATCTCGCCACCGAACTGGGTGTGCACTACGTGACCCGCGCCGACGACGTGGGGGCGAGGGCGGGGGCGGTCGATCACGGGCTTCGGCTCAGCGGAGCCGACCTGGTGGCCGTACTCGGCGCCGACCAGGTACCCATGCCCGACCTGATCACGTCCACCAGGGACTACTTCGTGGACCCGACCGTCGCCCTGGTCCAGACCCCGATCGAGTTCTTCAACCGGGACTCACTCATCCACTCCCGCCGGGGCCACGAGCGGGACCACGCCAATCAGGTCCTGGGACCGGGCCGGGACCACCTCGACGGCAGTATCTGGGAGGGGTCGGGATCACTCCTCCGACGTGAGGCGATTCTCGCCGTGGGAGGGGTGGCCACCAGCCCGACCACCGGTGACCTGGCCACTACGGTGAAGTTGCAGTCCCGGGGCTGGAGGGTGCGTCATCACCCGCGGCCGGTGGTCCAGGGGCTGGCACCCCACGATCTGGGTTCCTATCTGATCCAGAGGGGTCGTTGGGCCCGGGGACATCTGGCCACCCTGAGGACCCCCCAGTCCCCGCTCACCGCCAAGGGGCTGACACCGGGCCAGCGCATCGTTCACCTCCACCTACTGAACGGCTATGTGAGATCGATCACCGACCTGATGCTGTTCGCGGTCCTGATCACCACCCTGTGGACCGGCCGGCTACCCCTGACGGCCTCCCTTTCGGCCCTGGCCCTGGTGTGGCTGCCCTGGACCGCGTTGCGGACCCTGGCCCTGGTTTCCCTCGCCCGGGGACGGCTGCGGCCCGGGGAGAGAGCCACCCGTCGGATGGTCAACCTCGAGATGCATCTGAGGGCCGTGGTGGCCGCTCTCTCCGGTTCCACCCGCCGGTTCACCCCCCGGCCCGAACACGGTCGGGATCACGGTGGTCTGGACGTCATCGCCCAACTGAAGCTGCTCACGGCCATGACCCTCGTTCTCGAGGTCGCCCTGGCCACCCGTCTGCTGGATGCCCTGCTGGGTTGGCCCCTGGCCCCCATGGGGGGACTGGCCCTGGTCGGCTCCACCCTGGTGGGCGGAGTGACCCTGTGGATGGCGCTGGAGGTGCTCGGCGTTTTCGTGCGGAGGCGCCAGAATCGATCCAGTTACCGGGTGCCGATCACCCTCGGGGCCCGACTGGATGGTGAGGCGGTCAAGCTCCGGGATCTCACCCAGGGTGGCGTGGCCCTGATCACCTCACGTCCCCTGTCACGGGGTACGGAGTTCACCGTGGACGTGGATGTGCCCCGACTGCACGGTGGAACCACCGGGCTCCGACTGCACCTGCAGGTCACCAACCTGACGCCGAACCGTGACCACACCATGTTCCGCCTCGGTTGCCGCATCGTCGACGCCGGTCCCGGGGAACTGGCCGTGCTGGCCGAATTCGTCTCGGTCGTGGTGCCCTTCGTCCGCCTTCGCCTCGAATCCGGGGGCCGGGGCTCTCAGCTCCAGTCGAGTTCCAGGGACAGTTCGTAGACCCGGTTCCTCCCCGCCCCGGTCTCCGCCGTGGTCCGGAGCACCGCCGTCCTACGGTCCATTCCCCCCTCACGGAACCCCGACAGCATGCCTCGCACCTCGTCGTCGTCAACGGGTCCGGGCGGAGGTGCACCCGAGATGACCAACACGATCTCCCCCCGGGTTCCCCCGCTGAACTCCTCGCACAGGTCGGCCAGGTCACCGCGGTGAATCGTCTCGTGGACCTTGGTGAGTTCCCGGGCCACCACCGCCGGGCGCGCACCTCCACACACCGCGACCAGATCCCGCAGGGTGGCGCCTATCCGGTTGGGAGACTCGAAGAGCACCACCGTGCGCGACTCAGCGGCCAGGGAGGCCAGTCGCCTCCCTCTCTCGGCCCCCTTTCGGGGCAGGAAACCCTCGAACACGAAGCGATCGGCCACCAGACCCGAGGCGGCCAGGGCCGCGGTGACCGCTGAAGGCCCCGGAACGGTGGCCACCCGATGTCCCGCACCGGAGACCGCGGTCACCAGGCGTCGTCCCGGATCGGACACGGCGGGGGTTCCGGCATCGCTGACCAGAGCCACGTCACCACCGGCGCCCAGGACCTCGAGGACCCGCGCCGTGCGGGCCTCCTCGGTGTGCATGTCCACCCGCATCAGGCCGGGTGACGGTATTCCCGCCAGGTGCAGGAGCTTCCCCGTCCTCCTGGTGTCCTCACAGGCTATGAGGTCAACCCCGGCCAGGACCTTCGCCGCCCGGGGGCTGAGATCACCGAGATTTCCTATCGGAGTGGCCACCACGTGCAGGGTCCCGGACCCGGAGGTCTCCCTCATGTCTCATCGGGATGGCGTCCGGGCATGTCGAGGTGGTCCCCCACCACCAACCCCCACCTGGCGAAGCATCCGGCCTCGGCCTCCAGTACCGCCCGGGCCCGAAAACGGGGTCGGCTGATCCGGCCCGGCACCATGCGCCGGATGTCGATGACCTCGTACTCGCGGTTCAGCCAGGCGACGTCGATGGGAAATCTCATCCCGATCGTGTGCACGGAACGGGCCGGCTCCAGGAGAAGGGCTCCCTCCAGGCCGTCCCGGCCCAGCAGTCCCCGGGCCCTCGAACGGCGATCGGGGGCCAACTCCACGCTGGCCAGGACCTGATCTCCGCGAACCAACCACGGCACGTTCAGGCCCCCCCGGGGACGGGACGACGGACCGAGGATGCCGATGACGGTCTTCCCGAGGACAGCGCACACATCACCAAGGACTCCGTACTCGACCGGTGGTACCAAGCCGACCGTACTCCCCCACCGGCCACTGGGGACACATCCCCGGCGCCGGATCACGGTCCACCCCCACCTCATCGCTCCCGGCCACACACCAGAGATCGGGGAGGGGCGGGGATGAGGGATGAGGGGCTCAGACGTTGAAGCGGAACTCGATCACGTCACCGTCGTTGACGATGTAGTCCTTGCCCTCGAGCCTGAGGGCCCCGACGTCACGGGCCGCGGCCCACGAACCCAGTTCGAGCAGACGGGCCCAGTCGATGACCTCGGCCCGGATGAATCCCCTCTCGAAGTCGGTGTGGATTCGACCGGCGCACTGGGGAGCGGTCGATCCGGCCCGGAAGGTCCAGGCCCGGGACTCCTTCTCCCCCGTGGTGAGGAAGGTTCGCAGGCCCAGGATGTGATAAGCCGCCCGGACGAAGCGCGGGAGGGCCCCCTCACCCAACCCCAGCCCCTCGAGCATCTCCTCCCGATCCGTGGTGTCCAGTACCGCCGCCTCGGCCTCCAGCTGCACGCTGATCGGCAGGACCTCGGCCTCGGGGAGCTCGGCCCGGATCCGATCGGCGATCTCCTCGGCCTCCTCGAGCTGGTCCTCACCGATGTTGACCACGGCCATGACCGGCTTGTTGGTGAGCAGAAAGTGGGTCCTGAGCACCTCCCGCTCATCCTCGGTCAGGTCCGAGCGGAACAGTGGTGTCCCCTCCGAGAGCACATCGAGGGCCCGCTGGAGGGCGGAGGCCTCGGCCATGAGATCGCTGTCCCGCTGGTTCAGCCGGGCCGCCTTGCGCTTCTTGTCCAGACGACTCTCGACCGTCTCCAGGTCGGCCAGGGTGAGCTCCAACTCGACGATCCGAAGGTGCTCCAGGGGATCCGACGGACCGGGGACGTCACCGTCACCGAAGGCGCGCAGCACGAAGACGATGGCGTCCACCTCCCGGATTCCACCCAGGAAACGGTTCCCCAGGCCCTCACCCTGGCTGGCCCCCTCGACCAGTCCCCCGATGTCGACGAACTCGACCGTCGCCGGGACGACCTTGGCCGAGTGGCTCATCTCCGCCAGGGCCTCCAGACGGGGATCGGGGACCCTCGCCACCCCCACGTTGGGGTCGGTCGTGGCGAAGGCGTAGGGCGCGGCCAGGGCACCACCTCCGGCCAGGGCGTTGAACAGGGATGACTTTCCCGCATTGGGAAGGCCCACGAATCCGAATCTCTCCATCGGCGGCGAAGGGTAGCGTCTCGCCGACCCCGTCCTGACCCGAGGTTTCGATGTCGACCGGACTTGGGTACGCTGGCCATTCCTATGGCCTCCTCCAAGAAGACCAAGAAGCGCAAGCTCCGTGCCCGCCGCAACAAGGCCAATCACGGCAAACGGCCCAACGCCGGACGCAGTTGATCCGATCGGGCCCGGCCCGGCCGTGACGGCGGTGGCGCGGTCCCGATCCGATGCTTGACCACATCTTCATCGACGCCATCGGCGCCATCCGCGACGGGCTCGAATCCGCCCTCCTCGAGCGCCAGGCCTTCGAGGAGCACTTCCAGACCGACGTCCTGGTGGGCGACACCTCCTGGGAGACCAGCTACGGCCTTCCCGGCGAGGGACTGCCGCCACGGGTGAAGGCCGACATCACCATGGTCTGGCCAACCTGGGCCCAGACCGCCTACCGCTCGTGGTACATCGGCGATCCGCCCGACGAATCCCCCCGTATCACCATCGAACTGGTCTTCCGACTGCAGCGACTCGCCGGCCCCCCCGATCCCGCCGTAGCCCTCGACGTGCTTCCCCGCCGCACCGTGACCCTGGGAAACAGTCGGCTCACCCGGGACAGCGTC
>JALSTE010000711.1 GCA_026983855.1 Acidimicrobiia bacterium | reverse complement strand
CGGCCCCGGTGTCCCAACTGGCCGGGTACGGGTCCTCCCCGGTCGCCATGGCGACCCTGGTGATGCAATGACCGAAGCGAACACCAGAGGGTGGGATGGCCCCACCGCTCCGAGACATCAGGTAGAGATGAACGAGCAAGTTTCCAACCCGGGCCCAGCCAGGGGGGGTCGCCGTCGGTTCCGGTTGGCGGCACTGCTTCCCCTGGGCCTGATCCTGATCCTGTCGTCGTGCATCAACAACAACCAGGACAGCCTCGATCCCCACAGCAAGCCGGCCCGCGACATCGACCGGATCACGAACATCACGGGTGTCCTGGCCATCATCATCGGCCTGGCCGTGTTCACGGCGGTACTCCTCGTCATCGTGAAGTTCCGGGCCAAGAGGGGTGGTGAGCACGAGCTCCCCAAGCAGGTGCACGGCAACCTGAGGGCGGAGATCACCTGGACCATCATCCCCATCGTGCTGATGAGTGTCCTGGCCGTCATCTCCCTGCCGACGATCTTCACCATCGGCAGGAAGGAGGCCAACTCCATCGAGGTGAAGGTCGAGGGCCAGCAGTGGTGGTGGCAGTACAGCTACGACCTCGACGGTGACGGCACCTACGAGATCGTCACCGCCAACGACTTCGTGATTCCGGTGGGTCAGAACGTGAACCTCACGATCACCTCCAATGACGTGATCCACTCCTTCTGGGTTCCCGAACTGAACGGCAAGAGGGACGCCGTACCCGGGCGCCTCCACGACTGGAAGATCTCCGCCGATGAGCCCGGGATCTACCTGGGTCAGTGCGCCGAATTCTGCGGCCTCTCCCACGCCGACATGAGAATCCGCACCATCGCCCTCAATGCCGATGACTGGAACGCCTGGGTCGACGCCCAGATGAAGGTGCCGGAGGCCCCCGCCGCGGCGCCCGATGGCCAGGACCCCAGCCTGGCCCGTCAGGGATACGAACTGTTCGGCCAGTTCTGCTCGAGCTGTCACATCGTCGACGGTTCTTATGAGGCGGCCCGGGAGAACCGGCCCCCGTTGCAGTCCGGGGTGGCCCCCAACCTGACCCATCTGATGAGCCGGACCTCCTTCGCCGGGGCCATCTTCGACCTCTACGATCAGAACGGGAACCTCAACGAGGCCGATCTCCGGGCCTGGATCCACGATGCCCCCGGGGTCAAGCCATTGCGTCCCGACAACCAGCAGGGGATGATCTCCTTCGCCAACACCCTCGGCGCCGAGGATCTCGACGCCATCGTGGCCTACCTGAAGACCCTCGGAACTCAACCGATCCTGCCCTGAACCGACCCTCTCATCATCACCCCGGATACCCACCAGTCCCCGAGGTCCCGAACTCTCCCGGACCCACAGGAGAAACGCACACATGGCAATTGTCGAGGAAGAGCCCAGGCTCCTGGAGCTAACCGCTCCCGAGACCGTGGTGGTCCCGGCCGACCGCGGTACCGGTGTCTTCGCCCGACCCGCGGCCCAGACCGGCTGGCGGAGCTGGCTGTTCACCGTCGATCACAAGAAGATCGGCATCATGTACGGCGCGGTCGCCATGCTGTGGTTCTTCGTGGGTGGTGTCGAGGCCCTGCTGGTGCGGACCCAGCTCGCAACTCCCAATGGCACGGTCCTGAGCGCCAATCTCTACAACCAGTTGTTCACCATGCACGGGATCACGATGGTGTTCCTCGTGATCATGCCCCTGACCGCGGCGTTCATGAACTTCATGGTGCCCCTGATGATCGGGGCCCGTGACGTCGCGTTCCCCCGCATCAACGCCCTGGGTCTGTGGCTGTTCGTGTTCGGCGGAGTGTTCCTCAACATCTCCTGGCTCACCAGCGGGGCCCCCGACTGTGGCTGGTTCTGCTACGCCCCGAACTCCGGTCTGTCGTTCAGCCCCGGTAACGGGGTGGACTACTACTCCCTGGGACTGTTGATCGCCGGAATCGGCTCCATGGTGGGTTCGGTGAACCTCATCACGACCATCCTCAACATGAGGGCCCCGGGTATGAACCTCATGAAGATGCCGATCTTCGTGTGGATGACCCTCGTGGTGCAGTTCCTGCTGCTCTTCTCCCTCCCGGTCATCACCATCGCCCTGGTGTTCCTCTCCCTGGACCGGTTGTTCGGTGCCAACTTCTTCAATGTCAAGGCCGGGGCCGACCCCCTCCTGTGGCAGCACCTGTTCTGGATCTTCGGGCATCCCGAGGTGTACATCCTGATCCTGCCCTCGTTCGGGATCGTGTCGGAGACCCTCCCGGTGTTCTCCCGCAAGCCCCTGTTCGGTTACCCCTTCGTGGCCTTCTCCGGTGTGGCCATCGGGTTCATGGGATTCGGGGTGTGGGCCCACCACATGTTCGCCTCGGGTCTGGGGCCGGTCTCCGTGGCCGCCTTCTCCCTGACCACGATGTTCATCGCCGTTCCCACCGGGGTGAAGATCCTGAACTGGGTGGGCACCATGTGGGGAGGCAACATCCGTTTCACCGTTCCCATGATGTTCTCCGTGTCCCTGGTGGCGATGTTCACCATCGGGGGACTGTCCGGGGTCATGCACGCCATGGCCGCCGCTGACACCCAGCAGACCGACAGCTACTTCATCGTGGCCCACTTCCACTACGTGCTCTTCGGTGGAGCCCTGATGGGACTCTTCGGCGGTATGTACTACTGGTGGCCCAAGATCTTCGGTCACCGCCTCAACGAGCGCTTGGGGAAGTGGCACTTCTGGCTGGTCCTGATCGGGTTCAACCTCACCTTCGGGCCCATGCACATCCTCGGGCTCCAGGGACTTCCCCGGCGAACCTACCGCTACGGGCCGGGCCTCGGCTTCGACTTCTGGAACCTCGTGGCCACCATCGGCGCCTACATCATCCTGGTCGGGATGCTGGTGTTCGCCTACAACATCCTGCGCAGCCGCAAGACCATGCCCCCCGCCGGCGCCGACCCCTGGGACGGTCGCACCATCGAATGGTCGATACCCTCCCCGGCCCCCGAGCACAACTTCGATTACGTACCGGTCGTCACCCAGATCGACGACTTCTGGCACCACAAGTATCAGAAGAACGCCGAGGGGGAGCTGGTCCAGATCGCCCGCGGTGACGACATAGCCCAGGCCGGGGATCAGCATCCACACCTCCCGTCCCCCTCCTACTGGCCCCTGGTCCTGGCGGCGGGATTCCCCCTCATCGGGTTCGGCCTCATCTACAACCTGGCCCTGGCCTTCGTGGGCCTGGGCCTGATCCTGATCGCCATCTACGGCTGGGCCATGGAACCCTCGACCGCCCCCGGCGGAGAATCTCATCCGGTGGAGGACTCACCGGCGACCGACGACGGCGATGGTGAGGCGGTCGACACCAGCGTCGAAGATGCCGAGGACCACTCGGTGGCCGAATCCATCAGCGATCCCGAGGAGGCCCCCGTTGGCTGACACCACCGTGGCCCCGGCCTACGGTCCCACCGAGTGGGACGAGGTGGAGCACATGCCCACCAGCACCGGGCTGAGCAACGTGAAGATCACCATGTGGGCCTTCCTCGGGTCTGAGTGCCTGCTCTTCGGTTCCCTGATCTCCACCTACCTGCTGGACCGCAACAAGCCCGATCTGATCCCAGGTTCAGGACCGAAGGCCAGCACCCTGTTCGACATCCCGTTCACCTCCGTCAGTTCCTTCGTGCTGCTGATGAGCTCCATGACCATGGTGCTGGCGGTGAGTGCCATCGCCCGGGGCAACCAGGAACGTACCCGACTGTGGCTGGCCACCACCGCGGCCCTCGGGGCCACGTTCATCGCCGGGCAGGTGTACGAGTTCACGGTCTTCTACCGGGAGGGCCTGGGATACACCACCAACATCTCGGGCTCGGCCTTCTTTACCCTGACCGGATTCCACGGTATCCACGTGACCCTGGGCATCGTGATGCTGGCCACCCTGTGGTACCTGTCCAAGGCCGGACACCTGACCCGGGAGAACGCCGAGTCAGTGGAGATCGTGGGCCTCTACTGGCACTTCGTCGACATCGTCTGGGTCGTCATCTTCACCGTCGTCTACCTGATCCCCTGAGAGAGAGCCGATGAACACAGAAGCCGTCGCGGCCTCACCCGAGGACGTGAACACCGCAGGATCCCCCGCCGAGGACCACGGATCCGACCACGGCTACAGCGACTGGGGCTACATCAAGATCGCCCTGTTCCTGGCTCTGGTCACCGCGATCGAGGTGAGCACCTACTTCATCGACTTCGGTTCGATCGCCACCCCGATGCTCATCGTTCTCATGATCGTGAAGTTCGCATTCGTGGTGGCGGTCTTCATGCACCTGAAGTTCGACAACCCGATGTTCACGAAACTGTTCATGCTCGGGTTGCTGGGCGCCGTGGCCATCTTCATCCCGGTACTGCTGACGTTCGAGTACTTCTAGGGTTGGCGTCCCCGCCCGTCCGTGGGCGCTGACGGGTCACCCGCCCGACCGGGAGAGATTCCCACCCGAGGGACCCTGGGTGGGACCGTTGGTCCGCGGACGACCCCAGCGCGGCCGAGAGTCCGACCCGAGGATTCCCGAGGCGGGGGGTCGGGACCGTTCACCCACCGCGGGGAGGGAACGACTAGCGGGCCGGCTCCCAGGTGAACAAACGAGCCGCCACCAGGGGTGCCACCAGTCCCCAGACGAGCAGCACCAGCCAGGGCCGGGCCCCCAGACCGCTGTTCACCCCCACCGCACCGTGGGCGATGTCGGCCAGGGCGGTTGAGGGCAGCAGCCTCAACAGCGGGCGGGCCGAATCGGGGAGTTCGTCGAGGGGGATGATCATTCCCGAGGACAACAACAGGACGAAGTACAGACCGTTGGCGGCGGCCAGGGCGACCAGGCCCGGCAGGGTCCCGGCCAGGGTGAGTCCGATACCGGCGAACCCCACCGTGGCCAGCAGTGAGCCCAGAACCACCAGAATCAGCCCGGTTCCGGGTGACCATCCGAGGGCCACCCCCACCAGTACCAGGATCGTGAGTTGTACGGCCTCCACGATCAGGACCACCGCCACCTTGGCCGCCAGCAACTCCAGGCGGGTCAGGGGTGTGGCCCCCAGCCGCTTGAGCACCCCGTACTGACGGTCGAATCCGGTTCCGATCGCCAGGTTCACCAGGGCGGAGGACATGACGGCCAGGGCCAACACCCCCGGGGCGAGGAAATCCACCGGGTCTCCACCGATCGATCCCGTGGGCAGGACGTCGACCACCGAGAAGAACACCAGGATCATCACCGGAAGGGCCAGGGTCAGCAGCAGTGATTCGCCGTTGCGGCTCACCAGGGCCAGTTCCATTCGGGTCTGGGCCCGCCAGCGTCGAAGGCTCATGTGGGGGTCCCTTCCGACCGGCCCGATCGTCGCGACCGCGGAGAGGAGCGTGGTGGATTGGGTGTTTCCCCGGTCTCGGCCTGATCGGTGATCATGAGGAATACGTCCTCGAGATGGTGTCGGCCGGCCCTGAGGTCGCCGACCATGACCCCCCTTTCGGCCATCCAGACCGTGATCCGGGCCACCAGTTCGGGATTGGCCTCTCCGGCCACGAAGTAGGACCCGGGCTCGGGTTCGGTGACGGCGACACCGATGGTGGTGGCGAGTTCGGATATCTGCAGGCCGGGCGGGGCCTGGAATCTGATCCCCGAGCCGATCCGCCCCGCCGTGAGTTCCTCGACCGATCCCTCGGCTATCACCCGCCCCTCGTGGATGATGACCAGCCGGTCGGCCATGCGTTGGGCCTCATCCAACTCGTGGGTGGTGAGCAGGACCGCCGTCCCGGCCTCCCGCCGGGCCTTCACCAGATCCCGGATGATCCTTCGCCCGGCCACGTCGACACCCGAGGTGGGTTCATCGAGTATGAGGACAGGGGGGGAACCGATCAGGGCCAGGGCCAGCCCCAGACGGCGCTTCTCCCCGCCGGAGAGCTTCCGGACCGCGGTGTGCCGGGAGTCGGTCAACTTCACCGCCTCGATCAGGGTGTCGGCCTCCCCGGGCTCGGTGTCGTAGAGATGGGCGAACAGGCGTAGGAGTTCCTCGGGTCGGGCCCCTGGGTAGAGAGCGTCCTCCTGGAGGAGAACACCCATCCGGGCCGCCACCGATCCGTGGTCGGCGACCGGATCCAGGTCCAGAACCCGTACCTGACCCGCGGTGGGCCGTCGATATCCCTCGATCACCTCCACCGTGGACGTCTTACCCGCCCCGTTCACCCCGAGCAGACCCACGATCTCGCCGGGACTGACCGTGAACGAGACATCATGGACCGCGGTGTGGGCACCGTAGGCGACGACCAGGTTCTCAACGGATATGGCGGGCACGGGAGACGACGGTAGTCCCGTTGGCGGGCCGGGGTGTACACGGACCGTCCCCGATGGGCATTGGGTGAAACCAGAGTTCGAAATGGGCACGCTTCTGAGCCCACGGGCAGTACCTTTCGGGATGTGATCGACCTGACTCTGCTCCGCGACGACGAGGAATACCGGGCGGGGGCCGTCCGCAAGGGGGCCGATGAGGCCGCCATCACCGAGCTCCTGGAACTCGACGCCCGACGTCGCGATCTCATGCACCGCACCGAGGGCCTGAGGGCCCGGGCCAACGCCGCATCCAGGGAGATCGGTCAGGCCGACCCCTCCGAACGGCCCGCCAAGATCGCCGAGGCCTCACGGATCAAGGCCGAGCTGGGCCAACTGGGCCAAGAGCTCGCCGAGGTGACCGAGAAGGTCGAGCGCCTGGGCCTCACCATCCCCAACCCGGCTCATCCCTCGGTACCGAGCGGTGGCGAGGAGAACTTCGAGACCGTCAGGGAGGTGGGCGAGAGGACCCCAGCCCCCACCATGGACCACGCCGCCTACGGGGAGCACATGGGCTTTGTGGACTCGGAGCGGGCCGTTCGCAACAGCGGCAGCCGATTCGCCTACCTCATGGGGGCGGCGGTCCAGGTCGAGTTCGCTCTCGTGCAGTGGACCCTCACCAAGCTCGCGGCTCGGGGTTTCGTGCCCGTGGTTCCCCCGGTACTGGTCCGGGAGGAGATGATGATCGACGCCGGGTTCTTCCCCACTGATCGCAATCAGGTGTACGCCATCGAGGGGGATGACCTGTTCCTCACCGGGACCAGCGAGGTCGGGCTGGCCGGTCTCCATCGGGGGGAGAGGATCGACGCCGTCGATCTGCCCTCCCGCTACGTCGGATTCTCCACCTGTTTCCGTCGGGAGGCCGGAACCTACGGGAAGGACACCCGGGGCATCTTCCGGGTGCACCAGTTCGACAAGGTGGAGATGTTCTCCTACGTCCATCCCGACCGGAGTTGGGAGGAGTTGGAGCTTCTCCGGGAACTGCAGGAGGAGATCGTCTCGGAACTGGGGCTCCCCTACCGGGTGATCAACGTGGCGGCCGGTGACCTGGGCCCGGCGGCGGCCAAGAAATACGACCTGGAGGTCTGGCTCCCATCGGAGGGTCGGTACCGGGAGATCACCTCGTGTTCGAACTACACCGACTACTCGGCCCGCCGGATGGGGACGCGAATGAGGGAGGAGAAGGGCAGCCGTCTGCTCCACACCCTCAACGGGACCGCCTGTGCCATCGCCCGCACCCTGGTGTTCATGTTCGAAAATCTCCAGGAACCGGACGGCACCTGGCGTATCCCCGAACCCCTGAGGCCGTATCTGGGGTTC
>JALSTE010000710.1 GCA_026983855.1 Acidimicrobiia bacterium | reverse complement strand
TCCAGTGACGCCGGACGGGGATCCAGAGTCGGTTCACGGGGGCGAGGGCCAACTGGGCGGTGCGGATGGCCCGGGTCAGCACCGAGGTGTGGAGGATGTCGGGGAGGACCCCGGCTGCGGCCAGGGTCGGTCCGGCGGCCCGGGCCTCGGCCTCGCCCAGGGGGGTGAGGTCGACATCCCACCAGCCGGTGAAGCGGTTGGCCAGGTTCCATTCGCTCTGGCCGTGCCGGAGCAGGACGAGGGTGGAGGTCATGCACCGAATCTAGTACCGACCGCGGTTGGGCCCCGCCGCCGCCCGGCTGGGCCCTCGCCGGGCTCTCTGAAGTTATTCTTCAGAAAACTTGCTAATAGATGACTCAACTTTTATACTTGGACTGTCTCACGAGCGATCGTGACCCGAATCTCAGCAACCGCCATCAGCGGGGTGCGGGCGGATTCCGCCGGTATCTCGTTGGTGGCACCCCCGGATCGGCCGGATCTCATCCGGCCGGGCCCCACCCGGTGAAGCGGGTGGGGATACAGAAACCCACAGACAGGAGTGAGTCACATGGCCAAGGCCGTAGGAATCGACCTCGGGACCACCAACTCGGTCGTTGCCGCGATGGAGGGTGGGGAGCCCACCGTCATCGCCAACGCCGAGGGCGATCGGACGACCCCCTCGGTCGTCGCCTTCGCCAAGAACGGCGAGGTTCTCGTCGGGGAGGTGGCCAAGCGTCAGGCCGTAACCAACCCCGACCGGACCCTGGCGTCGATCAAGCGCCACATGGGCACCAACTGGACCGTCGAGATCGACGGCAAGAAGTACACACCCCAGGAGATAGCGGCCCGCATCCTCCAGAAGCTCAAGAAGGACGCCGAGGCCTACCTGGGTGAGGACGTGACCCAGGCCGTGATCACCGTTCCGGCCTACTTCGACGACGCCCAGCGGACCGCCACCAAGGAGGCGGGCACCATAGCGGGCCTCGAGGTCCTGCGAATCATCAACGAGCCCACCGCCGCCGCCCTGGCCTACGGCCTCGACAAGGAGGGCGAGGACCAGGCGATCCTGGTGTTCGACCTCGGAGGGGGAACCTTCGACGTCTCCGTGCTGGAGATCGGCGACGGTGTCTTCGAGGTGAAGTCCACCGCCGGTGACACCCACCTGGGTGGTGACGACTGGGACCAGGCGATCATCGACTGGCTGGTCGAGGAGTTCAAGGGCGACCACGGGGTCGATCTCAGCAAGGACGCCATGGCCCTCCAGAGACTCAAGGAGGCGGCCGAGCAGGCCAAGAAGGATCTCTCGTCCAAGCAGACCACCCAGATCAACCTGCCCTTCATCACCGCCACCGCCGCTGGTCCTCTGCACCTCGACTACGAGCTCTCCCGGGCCAAGTTCCAGGAGCTGACCTCGGACCTGCTGGCCCGGTGCAAGGGGCCCTTCGAACAGGCCATCAAGGACTCCGGGCTCAAGACGGGCGACATCGACCACGTCATCCTGGTGGGTGGATCCACCCGTATGCCGGCAGTCGTCGACCTGGTGAAGAGCCTCACCGGCAAGGAGCCCCACAAGGGCGTGAACCCCGATGAGGTCGTGGCCGTGGGCGCCGCCATCCAGGCCGGCGTGCTCAAGGGTGAGGTCAAGGACGTACTGCTCCTCGACGTCACTCCCCTGAGTCTCGGCATCGAGACCAAGGGTGGGGTCATGACCAAGTTGATCGAGCGCAACACCACCATCCCCACCAAGAAGACCGAGGTGTTCACCACCGCCGACGACAACCAGCCCTCGGTGGAGATCCACGTGCTCCAGGGTGAGAGGGAGATGGCCTCGGGCAACAAGACCCTGGGCAAGTTCCAGCTGGTCGACCTGCCCCCCGCCCCGCGGGGTGTGCCCCAGATCGAGGTCACGTTCGACATCGACGCCAACGGCATTGTGCACGTCTCGGCCAAGGACCGGGCCACCGGTAAGGAGCAGTCCATCACCATCACCGGCCAGAGCTCACTGTCCAAGGACGACATCGAGCAGATGGTCCGCGACGCCGAGGCCCACGCCGAGGAGGATCGCCGCCGTCACGAGGAGGCCGAGGCCCGCAACAACGCCGACAGCCTCGTCTACCAGACCGAGAAGCTTCTCAAGGAGCAGGGCGACTCCGTGCCCGCCTCGGAGAGGGAGGCCGTGGAGTCGGGTCTGGAGGCCCTCAAGAAGGCCCTCGAGGGCGATGACGTGGATGCCATCAAGTCGGCCACGGAGACCCTGGCCCAGGCCAGCCAGGAGTTCTCGCAGAAGCTCTACGAGGCGGCCGCGGCCCAGGCCGAGGGCGCTGCGGGCGCCGGTGGAAGCTCCGGAGAGTCCGGTGACGAGGACGTGGTCGATGCCGAGATCGTGGAGGAGGACCAGTAATGACGCCCTCCGAAACGGGCGCCCCCGGCCCCGCGGCGGAACCAAGCGAGGGTGCCGCATCGGAGGGTCCACCCTCCGATGCGGCCGCCCCGGCCGGTGAACCCGAGGGGGAGTCCGGTCGGGACGGCACCAGCGGGGCGGGGACCGATCCGGTCGCCGACCTGAGGGCCGAACGCGACGAGTACCTCAGCGCCCTGCAGCGGGTTCAGGCCGAATTCGACAACTACCGCAAGCGCACCGCGGCGGCCTCCAAGGAGATGGTCGCCTCTGGAACCGCCCGCATAGTGGGGTCACTGCTGCCGGTCCTCGACGCCTGTGACGCCGCGGCGGGTCACGGGGATGAATCCGTTGACGCCATCTGTGGTCAACTGGTCTCCGTGCTGGCGAAGGAGGGCCTGGAGCGGATTCCGGCGGTGGGTGAGACCTTCGATCCCGAAATCCACGAGGCGGTCCTGCACGAGCCCGGAGACGGAGACGAGCAGACGGTCGTGGAGGAACTGCGGGCCGGGTACCGCTGGGCCGGCAAGGTCCTGCGGGCGGCCATGGTCAAGGTCAGAGATTGACCCCGGGGCCGGATCCCCGGGGTGGGGCCGCGAACGGGCCCGGCGCGGGGAGAACCGGTGGTCGGTACGGAACGAAGACGAGAGATGATCGAAGGGAGGTAGGCGATGGCGATACAGAGTGAATGGTTCGAAAAGGACTACTACTCGGTGCTGGGCGTGGCCCCGACCGCCTCCCAGAAGGAGATCACCAAGGCCTACCGGAAACTGGCCCGCAAGCTGCATCCCGACACCGAGGGGGGTGACGAGGAGAAGTTCAAGGAGGTCTCCTCCGCCTACGAGGTGATCGGCGACGAGGACAAGCGCAAGGAGTACGACGAGGCCCGTCGTATGGGTCCGCGTGGTGCCTACGGTGCCGGACCGTTCGCCGGTGGTGGTCCCGGCCAACATCAGGTTCGTTTCGAGGACCTGGATGACCTCGGCGGGCTGGGCGACATCTTCGGCGGTCTCTTCGGAAACCGCCGGGCCCGGGCCGGGGGGCCGGTCCGCGGTGTGGACCAGGAGACCGAACTCCATCTGGGTTTCATGGACGCCGCCCGAGGGGTCACCACTACGGTGAACCTGACCTCGGAGGTACCGGGGCCCAACGGGGTCGAACGGCGAACCCGCCAGGTCAAGGTCAGGATCCCCCCCGGGGTCGACGACGGTCAGAGGATTCGCCTCAAGGGCAAGGGTGGTCCGGGCCGTAGCGGAGGTCCCCCCGGGGACCTGTACGTGGTGGTCAGGGTTCAACCCCACGACGTCTTCGGGCGCAAGGGCAGGAACCTCACCGTCAAGGTCCCCATCACCTTCCCCGAGGCCGCCCTGGGTGCCAACGTGAAGGTACCGACCCTCGAGGGGGGCACCGTGACCCTCAAGATCCCGGCCGGAACGCGCTGTGGGAAGACCTTCCGGGTCAAGGGACGGGGTATCGAGACCCCGAAGGGCAAGGGTGATCTGCTGGTCACCGTGGATATCGCCGTTCCCCAGAAACTGTCCCGCAGGGAACGTGAGGCCATTGAGGCCCTGGCCGAGGTGACCGACTGGTCGCCCCGGAAGGACTGGGAGAGCTGACCGTGGAACGAACTGAGGTGAAGCGATGAGCCGAGACGACAGTCATCCCCGAAGGAGTCGGGATCACGCCCTGTACGTGATCTCCGTCGCCGCCGAACTGGCGGGGGTGCACGCTCAGACCCTGCGAATCTACGAACGAAAGGGTCTGGTCCGTCCCGCCCGTACCCCCGGGGGGAGTCGACGCTACAGCGAGGTCGACATCGCCCGTCTCAAGAGAATCCAGGAGCTGACCGGCGAGGGGCTGAATCTCGCCGGGGTGGCCCGGGTCCTCGAACTGGAGGAGCAGGTGGCCCGCTTGGAGGCCCGGATCGCCGAGATCCAGGACTCGGCCCGGGCGGCGGTGGCCGAGGCCCGCCGTGAGCACCGGCGGGACCTGGTGCCCCTGCGTCAGACCGTGGTCCGCTGGTCCTCCCCCGAGCGGAGGTGAGATCCATGTCCCCCCTCGATCCGTCGGGTGGGGACCGGGTCGGTCCGGTTCGGAAGGACGTCGGATCGTCCAGTAGGGCCCTACCGTGAGTCTGGCGGTCCTGGTGCTGGTCCTGACGGCCCTGGTGGTGTTGGTCCTGGCCGGGACCCTGGTGGGATCGGGACTGGTCTCGCGGATGCGCCGCCGGAACTGGACGGGCGAGTACCGGGTTCGGGTGGGTCCCGCCGGCGATCGGGGGCTCACCGGTAGCGATGTCGGCGAGGTCTTCTCCGATCCCGCGGTGGCCCGCCGGGCGGCCGAGGAGGCCCTGGTCGCAGAGCCGGCCACCCCCGAACGGCGGGCCGGCTACGTACTGGCTCTGCGTTCCGATGGGGCGTGGGACGTGGCCGAGGTGGTGGAAATCAGAGATTCCTGAACGAAACCTGATATTAGGACTATCAAGTTTCCTGAGCATGAGGTATACTTGAGCTATGGCAATTGATCCGAACCGCTGGACACTCAAGACCCAGGAAGCGGTGGCAGCCGCCCTGCAGTCCGCCCGTGACGCCAGCAATCCCGAGGTCACGCCCGACCATCTCCTGGCTGCCCTTCTGACCCAGGAGGAAGGCATAGTCCTGCCTCTCATCACCCGGTTGGGCCTGAACCCCCTGACACTGCGAAACCAGGTCTCCGACGCCCTGGACAAACTCCCCCGGAGCTACGGCGGCTCCGAACCTCACATGAGTCGGGAGCTGAACGCCGTATTCGACGCCGCCGACCGGGCTCGTGAGGAGCTCGGCGACGAGTACCTCTCCACCGAGCACCTCCTGCTGGCCCTGGCCCAGGGCGGTCCGGCCGGTGTGGAGGCCCGACTGGACGTGACCCGCGAGCAGGTGCTCGACGCCCTCCGTCAGGTGCGCGGCAGCCACCGCGTCACCAGCCAGAACCCCGAGGAGACGTTCCAGTCCCTGGAGAAGTACGGCCGGGATCTCACCCAGGAGGCACTCGACGGCAAGCTCGACCCGGTCATCGGCCGCGACGAGGAGATTCGTCGGGTGATCCAGGTGCTGTCCCGGAGGCGCAAGAACAATCCCGTCCTCATCGGTGAGCCGGGTGTGGGCAAGACCGCCATCGTCGAGGGCCTGGCCCTGCGCATCGCCGAGGGTGATGTACCCGAGGGACTCAAGAACAAGCGCCTGGTGGCCCTGGACCTGGGTTCGATGGTCGCCGGTGCCAAGTACCGCGGCGAGTTCGAGGAGCGCATGAAGGCGGTCCTCAAGGAGATCCAGGACGCCGAGGGCGAGATAATCACCTTCATCGACGAGCTCCACACCATCGTGGGCGCCGGGGCGGCCGAGGGGTCCATGGACGCCGGCAACATGCTCAAGCCCCTGTTGGCCCGTGGTGTGCTCAAGATGATCGGCGCCACCACCCTCGACGAGTACCGCAAGCACATCGAGAAGGACGCCGCCCTCGAACGCCGGTTCCAGCCGGTGATGGTGGGTGAACCCTCCGTCAATGACACCATCGCCATCCTGCGGGGGCTCAAGGAGCGCTACGAGGTGCATCACGGGGTGCGGATCCAGGACAGTGCCCTGGTCGCCGCCGCCGTGCTCTCCGACCGCTACCTGACCGAGAGGTTCCTCCCGGACAAGGCGATCGACCTCGTGGACGAGGCGGCCAGCCGCCTCCGCATCGAGATCGACTCCATGCCCACCGAGATCGACGTCATCGAGCGGCACATCCGCCAGCTCGAGATCGAGGCGGTGGCCCTGGCCAATGAGCCCGACGAGGCCTCCCAGGCCCGACTGGCCGAGGTCCAGGAGGAGATCGCCAACGAGCGCGAGCAGGTCGAGGGCATGAAGGCCCACTGGCAGGCCGAGAAGGACCTGATCGACCGCATCCGGACCCTCGTGGAGGAGGCCGAGAGGCTGCGTCAGGAGCTGGAACGGGAGACCGACCTCGAGAAGGCGGCCCAGATCCGCTACGGCCAGCTCCCCGAGCTGGAACGGGAGATCGAGGTGGCCTCGGCCGAGCTGGCCGAATTGCAGTCCGAGCGCAAGATGCTCCGCGAGGAGGTCGAGGCCGAGGACATCGCCCAGGTCGTCTCCCGCTGGACCGGCATCCCGGTGTCGAAGCTCATGGAGGGTGAGGCCCAGAAACTCGTCCACCTGGAGGAGATCCTCCACGAGCGGGTCATCGGACAGGACGAGGCCGTCAAGGCCGTCGCCAACGCCATCCGGCGCAGCCGGGCCGGTCTCTCCGATCCCAATCGGCCCATCGGCAGCTTCCTTTTCCTGGGTCCGACCGGGGTGGGCAAGACCGAACTGGCCCGGACCCTGGCCGACGCCCTCTTCGACGACGAGCGGGCCATGATCCGCATCGACATGAGCGAGTACATGGAGAAGCACACCGTGAGCCGGCTCATCGGTGCTCCTCCCGGATATGTCGGTCACGAGGAGGGTGGCCAGCTCACCGAGGCCGTGCGTCGCCGTCCCTACTCGGTGCTGCTGCTCGATGAGGTGGAGAAGGCCCACCACGACGTGTTCAACGTGCTGCTCCAGGTCCTCGACGACGGTCGCCTGACCGATGGACAGGGGCGCACGGTGGACTTCACCAATGTGGTGCTGATCATGACGTCGAACATCCCGGGTGATCCCCTCGACCACTTCCGACCGGAGTTCGTCAACCGCATCGACGACATCGTCCGGTTCCGGGCCCTGGGCCCCGACGACCTGCCGCCGATCGTGAGGATCCAGCTCCGACACCTGGAGAAGCGGTTGGCCGACCGTGACCTCAACCTGGAGGTCACCGACGCCGCCGTCCGGCTGCTGGCCGAGATGGGCTACGACCCCGCCTTCGGGGCCCGGCCCCTCAAGCGGGTCATCCAGCGGGAGTTGGGTGACCGACTGGCCCTGGCCATCCTCGACGGTGACGCCTCAGCCGGTGACACCGTGGTCGTGGACGCCAAGGAGGGTGAACTCACCATCGACATCGTGGTGGTGCCCGAGGTCGAGTAACCCCCGACCGGCCGAAAACCCTCACCGAGGTCCGATCCCCTCCCGGGATCGGACCTCGGCGCGTCGGCGCCGGGTGGGCATGGGAAGAGCGCCGGGTGAGCATGGGGTACTGGTGGTCAGATCGCGGTTAGGCTCCACCAACGTCGTGCCACCCGACGTCGGAGACCACCGTGCCCGCCACTGTCGTTGTCGGAACCCAATGGGGTGACGAGGGAAAGGGTCGGGTAGTCGACCTCCGGGCCAAG
>JALSTE010000709.1 GCA_026983855.1 Acidimicrobiia bacterium | reverse complement strand
TCCCAACCACTCCTTGGGCGTGTCGGGGTCGGCCA
This sequence comes from Acidimicrobiia bacterium, assembly GCA_026983855.1. Classification (GTDB taxonomy): domain Bacteria; phylum Actinomycetota; class Acidimicrobiia; order Acidimicrobiales; family Poriferisodalaceae; genus DRKF01. The sequence continues at coordinate 1,581 of JALSTE010000709.1, read as the reverse complement.
CCCACTCGGTCCACGAACCGTCGTACATGGCCACCTCCTCGTGTCCGGCCAGGGCCAGGGCCAACGCCGTTCCGCAGGCCCCCACCCCACCCCGGCAGTAGGCGATCACCGGGCGGTCGGGATCCACCCCAGCCTCACCGAGGATGCGGCGGCACTCCTCACCGGAGGGCCACACCCCCTCGGGGGTAATGAACTCGATCCCCGGGGCGTGGAGGCTTCCGGGGATGATCCCCCCGTCCTGCTCCCGGGCCGGGGTCATTCGCCCGTCCACCAGGGTCACCCGGCCCGATTCCAGGGCCTCCAGCACCGTCTCCATGGTGGCCCTCAGCTCCGGACGGGCCCTGGGGGTGAACACCGCCGGGGTGGGGGAGGGCACCTCGGTGGTGACGGGGCGCCCCTCCTCCCGCCACCGGCCGAACCCACCGTCGAGGACCGCCACCCCGTCGTGCCCGTAGTACCGCAGGGCCCACCACAGACGGGCGGCGACGGTCACGTGCTGATCGTCGTAGGCCACCACGAAGGTGTCATCACCGATCCCCCGTCGACCCATCTCGGCCGCGAACATCTCGGGCGGGGCGATCATCAGGGTGTCGGGATGATCGGGGTCGGCGATGTGGGTGTCCCACCTGAGGTGCCCGGCCCCGGGGATGTGGGCCCGGGCGTACTCCTCCTCGGGATCCCGCAGGTCCATGGGGGCCAGGTACCAGCGACAGTCCACCACCGCCACGTCCGGGTCGTCGAGGTGTCCGGCCAACCAGTCCGTGCTCACCAGCGGTCCGCTGGGCCGATCCGCTGTTCTCATCGAGCTCCACTCCCTTTCACCTCACCACGCCCATTCAACCTGTGAGGGCGGGACGCACTATCTGACCCAGCACCCGGGTGGCCTCCACCGGATCGGGCCCAAGGGTGTACCAGGCCAGGGGCAGTCCCAGCCCGGCCGCGGCGTAGGGGGCCAGGCCCTCCACCACGTCGTCCACGGTCCCGGTCACCGCGAACACGTCGATCAGGTGATCGGACACCGCCGCCGCCCCGGCACCGAAGCCCTCGGTGCGCACCGCCCTTCTCACGGCCTCGATGTCATCGGGGTCGGCCCCCGACTCGGTGATCACCACCCCCTCCACCCGGGCTATGTAATAGGCCAGCACATCCCGGACGGCGGCTCGGGCCGCACCCCGGTCCTCGTCCACGCTGGTGAGCACGTTGGCGCTGATCAACAGGTCATCGACCGACCGGCCCACCGCCGCCGCCCCGGCCTCGATCCGGGCCCGGGCCCAGCGGGTGTAGCCCACCGAGGTTATGGCCCCGAGTTGCACCCCGTCGGCCCAGCGCCCCACCGCCTCCATGGTGCGGCCGCTGACCGCCCCCAGGTCGACGGCTGGAGGGGAGGCGGGGGGGTTCTCCAGACGGGTCTCGGGACCCAGCAGGAACGTGGTGGGCTCGAAACCCAGAGCCCGCCCGGCCAGGAGGTCCTTCATGGCCCTGACCGTCTCCACCGTGTTGGTGTAGGGCCTCCACCCCGGCGGGGCCATTCCCAGGGCATTCAGGGTCCACTCCGCCGCCCCCACCCCGAATCGGAGCCGC
>JALSTE010000708.1 GCA_026983855.1 Acidimicrobiia bacterium | reverse complement strand
ATGGGTGCAACGGGGGAGGTCTGGAGGCCGGTCGTGGACGAACTCGAGTCCCGGTGGCGCGGGCGGGTGCTGGTGCCCGATCTGAGGGGGCACGGCCGTTCCCCCCGGGCTGATTCCTATGACTTCGCCGACATGGCGGCCGACGTGGCCGACCTGGTGACCCGGTTTCCCCCCGTCGAGGAGTTTGTCGTGGTCGGTCATTCCATGGGAGGCGTGGTGGCCCTGGAACTGGCCTCGGGTCGCCACGGAAGGTTGCCTCGGAGCGTGGGGGCCGTGGGGGTGAAGGTCACCTGGACGGCGGCGGAACTGGAACGGGCCCGGGAACTGGCGTCCCGGCCGCCCCGGTTGTTCACCCGCCGTGAGGAGGCCGGGGCCTGGTTCCTGCGTCTCACCGGTCTCGACGGTCTGGTCGATCCGTCGGGGTGGCCGGAGTTGGTTGACAGTGGTGTGGTTGAGGGGGAGGAGGGATGGCGGGTGGCCCAGGATCCCCGCACCCTGGCCGTGGGAGCTCCCGCCATGGCCGACCTGGTCGACGGTGCCCGGTGCCCCGTGGTCCTGGCCCGGGGTGAGACGGACCCCATGGTCTCCACCGAGGAGCTCTCGGGCTTCGGTCCCGTCCACCTCTTCACCGGAGCTGGGCACAACGTGATGGTGGAGAGTCCGGTGACCTTCGGGCGCTGGCTGGCCGGGGATCTGCTGTCGATTGGCTGAGGTGGGTTTCCGGTGGCGGTGACGGGGAGGCGTTCGGGGCTCAGAAACGGCTCGAGCGGTGGGGGCGCAGGACCCGGTCGGGTTCGGGAAGGGATTCCTCGATTCCCTCTACGATCACGTGACAACGGTGGGGATCGTCGCACCGGCCGTGGTCGAGTTCCCGGGCCCGTTCGGTCAGCCGGGCCAGGCGGTGGCGGGTGCGGGTGAGATCCGATATTCGCCGATCCAGGTCCGCCAGGTGGTTCTCGAGCAGCTCTATGACCTGCTCGCAGGTGGACTCCCCCCGACTGCGCAGGCCCAGCACGGTGGCGATCTGCTCCAGGGTGAGACCCGAGGCCTGGGCGTCGCGGATGAAGCGCAGCCTGGCCACCGAGGACTCCCCGTACGTCCGGTAGCCGTTGGCGGACCGGCCGGGCTCGGGCAGCACCCCGAACTGCTCGTAGTAGCGGATTGTTCGGGTCGGCACCCCCGTCCGCTCGGAGAGTTCGCCGATTCTCATGCGCCGGCTTTCATGTGACTGCCCTCCCGATGGGCGGCGGCGGGGCCCGGGTCGAGAATTTCTCGTCGTCGGGACTTGACCTTCCAGTCGAGTGGAAGCTGTAGAACCACTATATACCTAACCCCCGGGGGGTTAGGGACACGGTTGCCCAGCGACCGGGTTCAGGCTCCTCCGGGAGCGAGATTCACGTCACAGTCGGAGAAGGACGCCATGACCAGCACCGATTCCAACCATCCGACCCGGCCGATCGGCAACAGTGCCGGAGGCCACGACGATCATGCCGGTCACGCCGGTCATGCCGGTCATGCCGGTCATGCCGGTCACGCCGGTCACCCGGGTCACGCCGGCCATGACAAGCACGCCGGTCACAGCCCCGAGATGTTCAGGGACCGTCTGGCCTTCAGCGTGGT
>JALSTE010000707.1 GCA_026983855.1 Acidimicrobiia bacterium | reverse complement strand
CCGGTGGTATCCGACCACCACCACGTCGGCGGGACCCGACTCGACGACCTCGGCGCCCCGTTCCTCCACCGCCTCGACCACCCCGGGACCTCCGCACACCAGTACCCGTTCACCCGGCTCCACCAGACTGGCGGCGGCCATGGCCGAGGTGATCACCCGATCCCGGGCGTCAATACCGATGCGCTCCAGACGGTTCTCCGACTCCCGCCGGGGCAGGGTGGAGAAATTGGTCACGAAGAGGACGTCGTGGCCGGTCGAATACAGACGCTCAACGGCCTCCACCGCCCCCTCGATGGGCTGATGGGCCAGCCAGATGACCCCGTCCAGGTCGAGGATCCAGGCGCCCCCGTCGGAGGAGACGATCAGTCCTCCACCGTCCAGGTACCCCCGCTGCGGAGCAGGGCCGCCAGGTCCCCCCCGCCCAACTTGGCCTGGGCGTCGAGGAGCTGCTGATTGGTGGCCTGGGAGTACTCGGGACGGTCGGCGGCCCGGAACACCCCGATGGGGGTGGGCTGGTGGGGGGTGAGGGCGAGACGGGAGAGCATGAAGGCCACGGAGGGATCCTGGGCCTTCTCGTCGTGCACGGCTATGGCGTCGAGACCGACCTCGGCCACCTCGGCCACCCGGGCCCCGTCGCAGTCGATGACCACCCCGAACTCCTCGTTGGCACCGAACCGGATGGGCTCACCGTGCTTGAGGTCGATCAGCATGTTCGCCCGGTTGGCCTTCTTGGTGAGATCTCCCCACGCCCCGTCGTTGAAGACGTTGCAGTTCTGGAAGATCTCCACCAGGGCCGAACCATCGTGTTCCCACGCCCGCCGGAAGGTCGCCATCATGTGCTTGCGGTCCATGTCGTGGGTGCGGGCCACGAAACCGGCCTCGGCCCCGAGGGCCAGACTGACCGGGTCGAAGGGACGGTCGAGGGATCCGAAGGGGCTGGACTTGGTGATCTTGCCGACCTCACTGGTGGGTGAGTACTGGCCCTTGGTGAGCCCGTAGATCATGTTGTTGAACAACAGGATCTTGACCCTCACGTTCCGCCTCATGGCGTGGATCAGGTGGTTACCCCCGATGGAGAGCATGTCACCGTCGCCACCGATCACCCACACGTCCAGGTCGGGGTTGGACAGGGCCAGACCGGTGGCGATGGCCGGGGCCCGACCGTGGATGCTGTGCATCCCGTAGGTCTTCATGTAGTAGGGGAATCGGGCCGCGCAGCCGATCCCCGACACGAACACGGTGTTCTCCCGCTTGACACCCAGCTCCGGGAGCAGAAACTGCATCGCCGCCAGGATGGAGTAGTCGCCGCAACCGGGGCACCAGCGGACCTCCTGGTCGCTCATCCAGTCCTTGCGGGTGGTCGTCTGTACGTCAGTCATCGAGGTTCTTCCTTGATCCCGGGCCGCTCAGGCGCCCAGTTGCTCGGCTATGGCGGCGAGAATCTCACCGGACGTGAATGGGACACCGTTCATCTTGGAGAGGCTCCGGGCGTCGACGAGGTACTCCGCCCTCACCATGCGGGAGAGCTGGCCGCAGTTCATCTCCGGCACCAGGATCTTGTCGTAACGGGACAGAACCTCGCCCAGGTTGGTCGGGAAGGGGTTCAGATGGGTGAGATGGG
>JALSTE010000706.1 GCA_026983855.1 Acidimicrobiia bacterium | reverse complement strand
AACATCACCGACATCGACGACAAGATCATCGCCCGGGCGGCCGAGGAGGGCAGGAGCGAGGCCGATCTGGCCTCGGAGCAGGCGGCCCGGTACATCGAGCTGATGGACCGCCTGGGTGTCCTGGCCCCCACCGAGCGGCCCCGGGCCACGGAGTACGTGGAGCCGATGATAGAGGTGATCTCCGATCTGGTGGAGCGGGGCGCGGCCTATCCCCTGGAGGGCCGGGGGGTCTACTTCGACGTGGCCCGGCTACCCGGATACGGTCGCCTGGCCGGGCGTGACCTGGCTCAACTCCTGGAGGACGCCGGCTCCCGGGTGAGTGTGGACGAGGCCAAGCACAGCCCCCTCGACTTCGCCCTGTGGAAGGCGGCCCGACCGGGGGAGCCGACGTGGGAGACCCCCTGGGGCGCGGGGCGGCCCGGATGGCACACCGAGTGCGTGGCCATGTCCATGTCACTACTGGGTGAGGACTTCGACATCCACGGTGGGGGGGACGACCTGAGGTTTCCCCACCATCAGAACGAGTGGGCCCAGGTTGAGGCCACCGGCCGGAAGTTCGCCCGCCTGTGGGTGCACAGCGCCATGTTGAACGTCTCGGGGGAGAAGATGTCCAAATCCCTGGGGAACTTCACCACCCTGGCCGAGGCCCTGGACCGCTACGACCCCCGGGCCATGAGGCTGCTGGTGGCCCAGACCCACTACCGGACCACCATGGAGATGGGTCCCGAGGCCCTGACCTCGGCCACCGGAGCCGTGAGACGTCTCGATGCCGTGGTGCGCCGGGCCCGGTCCGAGGGGATCGAAACGGGCACCTCCAGCAGGGACGAGGCGGCGGTGGAAGCTTTTCGGGCCGCCATGGAGGAGGACCTGGGCACCCCGGGGGCGGTGGAGGTCATTTTCGGTCTGGTGCGGGAGGCCAACACCGCCTTCGATTCGGGCGATGTCACCACCGCGGGGATCAAGGTGGCGACCCTGGTGGAGCTGGCCGGGGTCCTGGGCCTGGAGGTGGGGGAGCGGGAGGTCTCGGAGACCGCGGAGGATGGGGCCCGGATCAGGGCCCTGGTCGAGGCCCGCACCGTCGCCCGCCGGGAGGGCGACTACGCCGAGGCCGACCGGATTCGTGAGGAGCTCACCGCCATGGGTGTGGTGATCGAGGACACCCGGGGGGGCACGGTCTGGCACCGGGCCTGAGCCACATTGGTCGGGTCGGGGTCGGCCGTCGGGTCCCGGGACTGGCGGGGCTCGCCGGGCTGGTCGGGGTTCGACCTCTGGGGGGCTCGGCCGGCCGTCGGGTCCCGGGACTGGCGGGGCTCGCCGGGCTGGTCGGGGTTCGACCTCTGGGGGGCTCGAGAGCCTGCGGGGGGCCGGGATCGGCCCGGGGCTATGGTGCGGTCGTGGATGAACTCGTGGAGCTGATCGACCAGATCACGGCGGTGCTGCTGACCGCGATGGTGGCCATGTTCGCCCTCTGGGCCCTGTTCAGCGGCCCGGGTCTGAACGGTTCCCCCTGGTTGGTGGTGGCGGTCGCCCCGGTTCTCACCCTGGTCACGGCCGTGGTGGCCGGTCTGGCCTCGGGGTCCGGCTAGCCCCGATCCGGCCCCCGGCCGTTCCCGGGCGGGTCGGG
>JALSTE010000705.1 GCA_026983855.1 Acidimicrobiia bacterium | reverse complement strand
GCTCGGTCTTGGACCGGTCCATCCGGAACGAGTGCTTCTGATACCGCCAGTCCGACCTCACCTCGTCGGCCATGCGTCGCAGGTTCAGCCGGGACAGGGTCCTCAGGACCAATTGCCCGATCACCTCGGCCCGCTCCTCGTCGAACCCGGCCGAGAAGGCCCAGTCGGTGATGACCGGGAGGGCCGGGCCGCTTCCCACCCCGGCCACCAGAACGTCGCGCAGCGACTCGCAGTGCTCGGCGGTGAGGTCCAGACCGCTGTCGCCCAGGGCGGCCAGGCGCAGTGTCATCGGGAACTCGTCGAGGTCGGATTCGCCCAGGGCCGTCTTGATGATGAAGTCGCCGTTGTCGGCGGCGTCGAGCTTGTCCATCGCCGCCCCGAGATTCTCCGTGTACTGCAGGAGGCGTAGGTATCCGCCGGTCTTCAGCAGGTCGGAGCACACCGTGACCGTCTTCATGCCACCACCGATGAGGTCGGCGACATTGAAGCAGTCCGCCCCACCGGCGAAGGAGATCAGCAGGTCACCGCGGAACTCCTCGGACAGTCTCGAGGCCAGATTGGTGGTGAGGGCGTGAAGGGCCCGTCCCGAGAGGTACATCATCTCCTCGCCCTCGAAGACGTCCCGCCAGTTGTCGACCTCCAGGGTGTTGCTCAGCTTGACCCCGAAGGTGAGATCGCGGGCCGCGGCCACCCGGCGAAGATTGTGGAACATGGGTACGGCGTCCTCGTACCTGAGATCGTGGCCGAAGGCCTCGTCGGGGACCGGTATGTCCCGAAAGCCCAGATCATGGTTGAGGATCCCCCGGACCCGGTCGGGGCCCAACAGGGTGGGATTGCACTTGACCGAGGTGTGCAGGCCCCGCTCCTCGAGCAGGTAGAGGGAGATCTTCTCGATCTCATCGGGGGGACAGCCGTGCATGGTCGACAGGGTGATGGTGTCGGAGAGGCGGGTCGGGATGTCGATGTCCCGGACCTCGGGGTAACGCCGGGCCACTATGTCGACGTAGGCGTCGAGGTACCCCGAGGCGTCGCTCATCGTGTCGAAGAACCACTGGACGTTGGGCTTCAACATCCCCTCGAGGTTGTAGCCGACGCTCATGTTGAAGATCATCCCCGGCCGGTCGCCGGTCCAGCCGAACTTGTGGTGCAGGGCGTGGATCAGGACCCAGGCCCGGAGGTACTCGTCGAAGGACTCGTACACCTTGAGTTCCTGGGACCACTCGACGTTGTAGCCCTCGTCCTCCACGTCGATGCACGGCTTGGAGACGTCCAGCTCATCGAGGGTCTGGATCGTCTTCAGTTCGATGAACCGGGCCCCCACCAGCCAGGAGACGATGATGTTCTGGGCCATCTGGGTCTGGGGACCGGCCGCCACCCCGAAGGGGGTGTCCAGCTCCACGCCGTAGACCTCGGTGCGGTAGCGGTCGTCGGGGCTGGGAACGTGGAACGCGGAGCGGGGCACCCCGAACAGGGAGTCCCTGGACTCCAGTTCGTCGAAGACCCAGTCGGTGAGCTGCTCCATCCAGATCGGATGGAATCGGTCTGACATGTCGGTACTCTCCTCGTGCCGTGTCGTCGCCGCCCGGACTCCCCGGTCGGGCCTGGGTTGCGTGTGCTCGGATGGT
>JALSTE010000704.1 GCA_026983855.1 Acidimicrobiia bacterium | reverse complement strand
GGTCCTCCTGGCGGCGGGAACCCCCGGCAAGCGCCTGGCCCTGCCCCATGCCCGGATCCTGCTGCACCAGCCCTACGGTCAGGCCATGGGCCAGGCCACCGACATCGAGCTGGTGGCCCAGGAGATCCAGAGGATGAGGGTCATGTTGGAGGAGATCCTGGCCGAGCACACCGGTCAGCCGGTGGACAAGATCCACGAGGACACCGACCGGGACTTCGTCCTCGACGCCGAGGCGGCCAAGGCCTACGGGTTGATCGACGAGGTCATCTCCAATCGCGAGACCAACGACGACGGTCCGATACGAGCGGCCTGAGACGCGCCATACTGACCCGGGAGCTGGGCAAGCGGACCAACGAAGCGGAGGCAGGTGCCACCAGTGGCCAAATTCGGAGAAGGCGGAGAGCTCCTCAAGTGCTCGTTCTGCGGTAAGACCCAGAAGCAGGTCAAGAAGCTCATAGCGGGACCCGGCGTCTACATCTGCGATGAGTGCATCGACCTGTGCAACGAGATCATCGAGGAGGAGCTGGCCGAGGACACCGATGTCTCCTTCGACGAGCTTCCCCGCCCCCGTGAGATCTACGCCTTCCTCGATGAGTACATAGTCGGTCAGGACCACGCCAAGAAGATCATGTCGGTGGCCGTCTACAACCACTACAAGAGGGTCCGCCACGGGGCCCAGTTCGACGACGACGTGGAGCTCTCGAAGTCGAACATCCTGATGATCGGCCCCACCGGCTGCGGCAAGACCTACATGGCCCAGACCCTGGCCCGGATGCTGAATGTGCCCTTCGCCATCGCCGACGCCACCGCCCTCACCGAGGCCGGCTACGTCGGGGAGGACGTCGAGAACATCCTGCTCAAGTTGATCCAGAGCGCCGATTTCGACGTGAAGAAGGCCGAGACCGGGATCATCTACATCGACGAGATCGACAAGGTGGCCCGCAAGTCGGAGAACCCCTCGATCACCCGGGACGTGTCGGGCGAGGGCGTCCAGCAGGCCCTGCTCAAGATCCTGGAGGGAACCACGGCCTCGGTGCCACCCCAGGGGGGGCGCAAGCACCCCCATCAGGAGTTCATCCAGATCGACACCACCAACGTGTTGTTCATCTGCGGTGGGGCCTTCTCCGGTCTAGACCGGATCATCAGCGACCGGATCGGCCGTCGCGCCGTCGGCTTCGGGGCCGAGGTGAGGGGCCCCGACGAGAGGAACCTCTCGGAGCTGCTGCCCCAGGCGCTACCCGAGGATCTGCTCAAGTTCGGTCTGATCCCGGAGTTCGTGGGACGGCTGCCGGTTATGGGCATCGTCACCGATCTGGATCAGGAGGCCCTGGTCAAGATCCTCGTCGAGCCCCGCAATGCCCTGGTCCGCCAGTACCGCAAGATGTTCGAGATGGAGAGCGTCGAACTGGAGATCACCGACGAGGCCCTCGAGGCCGTGGCCGACCTGGCCCTGGTGAGGGGCACCGGCGCCCGGGGACTGAGGGCGATCCTCGAGGAGGTCCTCCTGGAGATCATGTACGACCTGCCGGGTCGGGACGACATCGAGAAGTGCGTCATCGACGCCGAGGTGGTCTCCGGCGGCGCCGAACCCACCCTGGTGCCCCGTCGTCAACCCGAGGCCGGTCGACC
>JALSTE010000703.1 GCA_026983855.1 Acidimicrobiia bacterium | reverse complement strand
GTAAGTTCGGGAAAGGTGGCTATGCCGGCCTTCTCGAAGCAGGTGCTGAGTTCCCCCAGGACCTTCGGGCCCTTCCGTTCATAGCCCGCGTGCCTCAGGATGACGTGCAGATGGCTGTCCGGTGCATGCTTCAGCGTTCGGGGCGACTCCGTCAGTTGGTCAAGCTTGCGCTTGTAGTACTTAACGGCTCTATCGAGGTCTTTTCTCACGTTCCCGAGAGTAGGTCAACCCCGGGGTGGTCGATGGGAATGGATGATGTTGGCCCTGGGCTACCCTTCATGTTCGGACCCGCTGGTCGAGAGAGATCGGGACACGGGCTCCTAGCAGCCAACGTGTCTGCCGATGCTCCGTCTCTGAGCGAGACTTCCTCGATCGATCTGCGGGTGGCGCTGGCTCTCATCACCTATGGCCACTGGATCGCCATCAATCGCCCATCGCGCTGTAGCCACGATGGAGCCGATGATTGAAGTGGTGCGCTTGTGTTTCCGGGGTTCTGACGCCGTTGTCGGCCTCGACCTCGATTCTGTAGCACTGACGTGCTACATTGCTCTCATGGCTACCACCACGGTCCGACTGGACGATGATGACGAGGCCCTGCTCGACCTACTGGCCCCAGAGTTCGGTGGGCGTTCGAGTGCTTTGCGACACGCTCTGCGGGCTCTGGCGGCTCAGCGGAAACGTCAGCGGGATCTGCGCTCGTTTCTGGCTGAGTGGGATCTTCATGGGGAGCCGCCCGACGAGGAGGAGGTCACGGCCATGGCCCGTCGATACGGGCTGTGATGCTGGACGCAGGGTTCCTCATATCGGTGGACCGGGGTGAGGCAAGAGCCCGAGCATTTCTTGAGGCGGCGGTAAGGGCCGGCGCCGATCTCCACACCACCCATCCAGTGGTGGCTCAGGTTTGGCGGCACGGTACCCGCCAGGCGCGCTTGGCTGCGTTCGTGCGCACCGTGGTCGTGCACCCTCTCGACGACGGTCGTGAGGTTGGGCAACTCCTGGCCCGGACCGGGAGTGGCGATGTGGTCGATGCCCACTTGGTGGTGATAGCGGCCGCTCTGGGCCAAGACGTTCTCACCGGGGATCCTGGAGATCTGGTTGTCCTGGCCTCAGCCCTGGGCCCGTCGGCCCCAGAGGTTCACGCGTGGCCCTGAGCCATCCCGAGATATGAGGGGTCAGTGCCAATCCAGGAATCTTCGCCGGCGCCATCGTTCGTCCTCCCCGAGGTCAGGGGCCGTCCCCGTCCCCATGACGGCATCGGGGTGGTGCCGGGATCGGTTCCCCGCCGTCACCCCAGGTCGATGACCTCCCGGCGGGGCCCTATGTAGTTCCCGGCCCGCACCCGGTAGTGGGGTTCGGCATCACCGAGACCGGGTCCGATGGGGTCCCGGCCCTCGGCCACGGCCTCCACCTGGCGGCGGAACACCCGCCGGAGCATGGTGACGCCCCGATCGGTGGTCGAGAGCTGCTCGTGGGAGTGGATGGTGATCTCCCCCTGGCCCACCTGGGCCTCGTAGTCCCCGGGGAACCTCTGGTGCTCGGCGGGGGTGAGGTCCTCCCAGCGCTTGCCGTCGTGGAGGGCCCGCTGGAGGGGCCGCCCGGCGGGACGGGACAGCAGGGTCATGATCTTGGT
>JALSTE010000702.1 GCA_026983855.1 Acidimicrobiia bacterium | reverse complement strand
TCCCTCGGGGCACCACTAGGCTGCCCCGGAATCGGCGGGCCCCCGGCCCGCCCGAGAATCGATCTGAGATGGCCTCAAACGACAGACCAGTCTTCGGCGGACGCTACGAGCTGTACCGCCGCATCGCCCGCGGCGGAATGGCCGAGGTGTTCCTGGCGCGCGACCAGTTGCTCGATCGCCCGGTGGCGGTGAAGGTCCTGTTTCCCGAGTACGCCACCGATCCCTCCTTCGTGGAGCGGTTCCGCCGGGAGGCCCAGGCCGCGGCGAACCTCAGCCATCCGAACGTGGTCGGGGTTTACGACTGGGGCCAGGAGGCGGGCACGTACTACATCGTGATGGAGTACATCGAGGGTCGCAGTCTGGCCGAGATCATCGGCCAGGAGGGTCCCCTCCATCCGGATCGGGCCGCCGACATCGCCATCGACATCGCCGCCGCCCTGGGATTCGCCCACCGCAGCGGGGTGGTCCACCGCGACATCAAGCCCGGTAACGTCCTCATCACCACCTCCGGCCAGGTGAAGGTCGCCGATTTCGGCATCGCCCGGGCCATAGCCGCCGCCCCCGGCGACAACCTGACCCAGACCGGTAGCGTCATGGGTACCGCCACCTATCTCTCCCCCGAGCAGGCCCAGGGGGGGCAGGCCGACCCCCGCAGCGATGTGTATTCCCTGGCGGTGGTGCTCTACGAGATGATCACCGCCGGACCCCCCTTCACCGGGGAGACACCGGTCGCCATCGCCTACAAGCACGTGCAGGAGGAGCCGGTACCTCCCAGTCGCTACAACTCCGACGTCCCCCCGGCCCTGGAGGCGATCACCCTGAAGGGACTGGCCAAGAATCCGGCCCAGAGATATCCCTCGGCCGAGGAGTTCAGGGGGGATCTGCGCCGGTACCGCACCGGGCAGCAGGTGGTCGCCCTTCCGGGTGTGGCCCCCGGATCGGGCGCCGACGGGCCTTCCTCCGCCGTGCCCGCCGCCGGTGGCTCGGATGGAACCCCTCCACCGCCCGGGAACGGCCAGCCGGCGCCGACGGGCTCCGGCGCCCCCCTCCCGGTCCCTCAACCCCAGATGCCGGTCGCGGCTCAGCCGGTGGCGTCCTCCGAGCCGACCATGATGGTGCCCCAGCAGATGGCCCCGGGTATGGGAGGTGGGGCCATGATGCCCCCCAACCAGCCTCCATACGGCGTGGGTGGTGGCTACCCGCCTCCTGAACCTCCCCAGAAGACGCTGATGTGGGTGGTGATACTGGCGGTCACCCTCCTGGTGCTGGCGGTGATCCTGTTCTTCATGGCCCGGGCCCTGGGATTCGGTGGTTCCGACGGGTCCTCGCCGAGTTCGACCACCTCGGCGGTGAGTGTCAGGTTGCCCGACGTGATCGGTGAACAGTTCGAGGACGCCCAGAAGATCCTCACCGACGCCGGCTTTGAGAACGTCAGCGTCGATTTCGAGAACCGTGATGACGTTCCCGAGGGAGAGGTCTTCCGTCAGGATCCCCGCCCCAGCATCATGGTCGCACCGGACACCGAGATAAACCTGACGGCCAGTTCTGGTCAGACGCTGGTCAGCCCCCCGAACGTGGTTGGCAAGAACGTCGACATCGCCACCCAGGAACTTCTCGATGCCGGGTTCGTGGTCAATGTGGAGCGCAAGCCCGACCCCGACGTCGCGCTCGACGTGGTCATCGATCAGAGCGTGCCGCCCGATGAGCAGCGGCCCGCCGGGACTGAGATCACCCTGCTGGTCTCCGATGGCAAGGACAAGGTCGAGGTACCCCCGGTGATCGGTCTGGAACTGGGTGACGCCAGGGTGGCCCTGGTTAGAGCCGATCTGGAGGCGGTGGTCGACCGTGAGGAGTTCTCCTCGGAGTTCGAACCCGGTTTCGTGATCTCATCCGACCCACCCGAGGGCGAGTCGGTGGAGATCGGGACGGTGGTGAAGCTGGTCGTCTCCAAGGGGCCCGAGTCGGCGACGGTGCCGACGCTGGAGTCGCTGGACAGCCTCAACCCCGATGTGGTTCGGGTGCAGCTCGAGGAACTCGGTTTCGTGGTCCGCCAGGAGGATAGGGAGCTTCCGTTCGGCGATCCGGCCGACGGAACCGTCATCGAGCTGGTGCCGGAACCGGGAACCGATCTCATCCTGGGATCGGAGGTGGTCATGATCGTGGGGGTGGCGGCGCCGGAGCCGTCGACCACCACGACCACCACCACGACGACACCCACCACGACCACCACCACCACCTCCACCACCACGTCAACCACGACCACGACCTCCTCCACCACCACGACCACGTCGGGCGGCTAGGTCCACGACCTCCACCACCACCACCACCACCATCTCCTCCTCCTCCTCCACCACCACGTCGGGCGGTTAGGCCAAGGTCCGGGTGTTGGCGACCCTCACCGGATCGGTGGGCCCGGGGGCGAGGTGACGGGGGTGATCCCCGCGACCGGTATGCGGTACCCGGATCAGTCGGCCTGGGGGGCGAGCACCCCGTCAGCGGTGATGACGACCGTGTCGGGGTTGAACGCCGCGATGGCGAACCAGAACGTGTCGAGATGTTCCACCTTTGGTAGCTCTGAACCGGCCAGGGGCCCCTCCACCGCCTCACCCAGGATGTTCCAGCGGGTGGAGGTCTCGGCGTCCACGAACCCGGAGTCTCCGTCGGGGGTGAGGGTGAGGGTCTGGCCGTCCACCTCGGGGATGAAGACCCCGGTGGCGCCCACCTCGCGGCCCTCGGAGATGTTGACCGAATCCAGGCCACTGGATGTGCCGGGCTGGAGCAGGGCCACCACTGTGGTGCCGTCCACCTCGAAGGGGATGACCCGCTTCTCGGCCAGGAACTCCTGGGTCACGGCCACGGTCTCGTTCTCTCCCCGTACGGCCACCACCTTGGTCTGTGCCGGCAGCCGTCCATCGGCCTCACCCCTGAACAGGAACGGGGCGGTGTTGACGTCGTCATACCCGGGGTAGGGGTTCCGGCCGTAGTTCCGGGTGAAGCCGGTGTCCCTCGTGAGGACCACACCCTCGGGATGGGCCTCACGGAAGTCGGCGTAGGACACGGTCGACAGGGGGATCTTCTCCAGGGTGGTACCGGTCAGGACCCCGATCACCGCGGTTCCGTCGAAGTGGGTCCACAGGCTCTCGGTCTGGCGGTCGTACATCACCAGGGAGGAGAAGTAGAGCCGCCCGGAGGTTCCGAAGTCCAGGACGGTGCCGTCGGGCTGGGTGCGCTTGAACGCCACGGCGGAGTTGCAGAGGGGGCAGAAACTGACGGTCACCGGTACACCACCCACCACGTCATTGGCGATCTCGTGCCAGATCATTATCTGTATGGGGTAGGCCCGGACGTCACCGCCGATGTCGAGCACCAGGACCGGCTCGTTGTCGGCGACGAAGTCGATCTGATCTATGGGGGCGAACTGGGGGTTGTCGATGGCGGGGATGCCGTCGGGGGGCGGCCCCCCCGACAGCACCTCCTCGGGCGGGATCAGGGGAGGGGGGAAGGAGGCGTCGAACATGTCATCGAGGGCCGAAGGGGGTGAGTCCAGCTCCGACACCAGGGGAGGGTCGAGGGTGACGGCGGGATCGGCGGTGACGGTGGTGCCGCCGGAAGTCGTCGAGGGAGCGGGGGCCTCGCTGGAGTCACCGGTGCGCTCGGGTGGGGCGGAATCTGATTCGCCGGAGGAACTGGAACACGCCGCCAGCAGCACCAGGCCGGCGACGATCAGGGTCAGGATTCGGATACGGCGGGGTGTTGCCATGGAGAGTAAACCCTGACGCGGTGTCGGTACTTCCCGCCCGGGAGCTGGTTCTGGGGTCGGTGGGCCCTGCTCACCGATCGTATGCTGGGGGTGGAACCGGATCGGTGTGCCCGGCCGCCTCGATGGTCCGGTCGCCAGGCTCTAGTGTCTGGGCCATGGCCAGACCGAAGAACACACCGGGGCGGGTGACGCCGAAGGGGACCCGCCCCTCCGAGCCCAGCCCCAGCTACCAACCCACGTACAAGGGTCGGCCTCCCAGCCCCCGCTGGGTTCCCATCGCCATGCTGGTGCAGTTCGCCCTCGGGATCATCTTCATAGCCGCCAATTACCTGGGCTTCATGCCCGGGGGTACCAGCACGGTGTGGCTGCTCGTGGGGCTGGGCTTCAGCCTGGGGGGAATAGTCACCGCCACCCAGTACCGGTGAGGCGAATCACGTCCCTGTAGTTCTCCCCAGGTTTACCCACAGTCTGTGGGTGGCGACCACGGGACGTGTGCAACGTCGACTGCCCTCACTCGTCGGAGTTGGCTATGAGGTCCATCTCCTGCATGCAGCACCGGGGTGGTTCGGGCTCCTGCCGGGGGGCCTTGGTCATCCGAACCTCGGTGCCGCACACGAGGCAGCGGTAGGTGAGCCTCACCCGGCGCAGTTCCCCCGTGGGGGCCGGAGGTGGTTGGGATCGACTGAAGCTGGCCATGACCTTCACCCCGACGGTGTAGATGAGCAGGAACGCCATCACGGCGACGATGATGCTCACTACCTGGCCCATGGTCGATACGAACCGATCTCGAGACGAACCCCGGTGCCGCCAGATGACGACGGGGTGGTGCCGGGGACGGACCCCGGCGACACCCCGTCGACTCTAGGAGGTCATGGGTCGTAGATCAGCCCAGGCGCTCGATGATGGTGCCGTTGGCCATGCCACCGCCCTCGCACATGGTCTGGAGACCCCAGCGGCCACCGGAGCGCTCGAGTTCGTTGAGCAGGGTGGTCATCAGCTTGGCCCCCGAGCAACCGAGGGGGTGACCCAGGGCGATGGCCCCGCCGTTCACGTTCACCTTGCTCATGTCGGGATGCAGTTCCTTTTCCCACGCCAGCACCACCGAGGCGAAGGCCTCGTTGATCTCCACCAGGTCGATGTCGTCCATGGTGAGCCCACCGCGCTCGAGCGCCCTCTGGGTGGCGGGAATGGGTCCGGTCAGCATGAGACGGGGATCGGCCCCGGCCAGGGAGAAGGAGTGGAAACGGGCCCGGGGGGTGTACCCGAGTTCGAGGGCCTTCTCCTCACTCATGATCAGCAGGGCCGAGGCGCCGTCGGTGATCTGCGAGGAGTTACCGGCGGTGACCTTGCCGTTCTCCTTGAACGCCGGCTTCAGCTTGGCCAGGGTCTCCACCGTGGTTCCCGGACGGATTCCCTCGTCCCGGGTCACCATCTCGCCGTCGGCCCCCATAACCGGAATGATCTCCCGGTCGAAGCGGCCCTCCTCCGTCGCCTGCAGGGCGAGTTGCTGGCTGCGGGCACCGAAGGCATCGAGATCCTCGCGGCTCAGGCCCCACTTGTCGGCGATCATCTCCGCCGAGATCCCCTGGGGCACCAGGCCGCCCATCGGCTCGTAGCGGGCGTTCACCAGGGGTCCGAACGGCATTCCGAACTTTCCCTCGGCGATCGAGGCTCCCATCGGGACCCGGCTCATCACCTCCACCCCGGCGGCGACGACGACGTCGTAGGCACCGGCGATCACACCCTGGGCGGCGAAGTGGGCGGCCTGCTGGGAAGATCCGCACTGGCGGTCGATGGTGGTACCGGGGACCTCCTCGGGCCAACCGGCGGCCAGAACGGCGTTGCGTCCGACGTTGAGGCTCTGTTCGCCGACCTGCATCACGCACCCCATGATCACGTCCTCCACCAGGGAGGTGTCGAGCTCGTTTCGGGTCTCGAGAGCCATGAGGGTCTGGGCGGCCAGATCGGTGGGGTGCCAGTTGCGCAGCACCCCGTTCCTCTTGCCTCCGGCCGTGCGGACGGCATCTACGATTACGGCGGTACGGGCCATGGTGGGCTCCTTGGGTGAGGCTCTTGGGTGGGTCCGGGCCTCCAGCATGCCCCTTCGGGCCGTGTCTGCCCACATCGGGGCGGGCACCGGACTGGCCCCCGACAGCGAAAATGGTCCGGCCCGGAATCGGAATTCCCCGCCTCGGCGACCAAATTGTGGGATTCTGTGGGCGGAGGGAGGAGCTATCGACGGCGGGCGCGACGGGGAACCGGTGGTTCAACACCGGGTACTGGCCGAGGGCTACGACGAGCTGGATTCGGCGCGCCGCTGGTTGGAGGAGTGCTGTGCCATTGGTCAGGTCGATCCCGGCGTGTCGCGGGACCTCGGGTTGGCCCTGGTGGAGGTGGTCACGAACATCGTTCCCCGGAGCCCGGTCAACGATCCGGCCCGGAAGGTGGAGCTGCAGCTCGACGTTGGGGCCTCGGAGGTGGTCCTCACCGTGGTGAGTCCCACGGGAAGATTCCGACCGGACCCCGGGGATGAGGACGGCGGCCTGGGGATGCTCCTGGTGCACGTGCTGGTGGATGAGGTTCGCCGCACGTCCGACAGCGGTGAGAGTTCGGTCCTGACCCTGGTCAAGAGGCGCTGAGCCGGACCAACCC
This sequence comes from Acidimicrobiia bacterium, assembly GCA_026983855.1. GTDB lineage: Bacteria > Actinomycetota > Acidimicrobiia > Acidimicrobiales > Poriferisodalaceae > DRKF01. The sequence goes on along the minus strand of JALSTE010000702.1, from coordinate 1,340 downwards.
CGCGGTCTGGATGCGGCCTGACGCCCGTGCCACACTCTCGCCCGGTCCCGACGTCGACCACCCGGTCTCCCGGAGCCGGGTCCGGGGCCAGGAGGACGATGCTGTGAGCGAGGGACTTCCGGACTGGCGGGCGGCGGTCGAGCAGCTGACCGCGGAGGGGGCCGAGTTCGAGATGACCGAGGAACTGGTCCTCGGTCGGAGGGTCCGCACCTACGTCCGGGGGCCTCGGACCCTGGACGAGATCGTTCGGTCGATGCCCGGGCACGGGGATCGGATCCACTACGTCTACGAAGGTGAACACCTCACCTACACCGAGACCCACTCCCGGATCGTCGGACTGGCCCGGTGGCTGCGGGAGGTCGGAATCGTCCCCGGGGACCGGGTGGCACTGGCCATGCGCAACTACCCCGAGTGGCCGGTCGTGTTCTGGGCGGTGGTGTCGGTGGGGGCCGTGGCGGTGCCCCTGAACGCCTGGTGGACGGGACGCGAACTCGCCTACGCGATCGGGGACTGTGGGCCAAAACTCCTGTTCGCCGATGCCGAGCGAATGGAACGACTGGCGACGGTCGGCTCCACCGGGGGGATGATCCGCATCGGGGTCAGGGCACCCGGAGCCGGTGATCTGGACATGGAGGACCTCCTCCCCCGGTCCACCCCGACGGAGGGGGAACTGCCCGAGCTGCCCGAGGTGGACCTGCACCCCGACCGCGATGCCACGATCTTCTACACCTCGGGAACCACCGGCTCACCCAAGGGGGCGGTCGGAACCCATCGCAACATGCTGTCGAATCTCCATGCCGTGAGGTTCCGAAGCGCCGCCGCCGCCCTGATGCGGGGGGAGGATCCCGCCGATCTTCCCCGGCGCTCCATGCTCCTGGCCGTGCCCCTGTTCCACGTGACCGGTTGCCATTCGATCATGCAGCCGACCGCGGCGGCGGGAGGCCGCCTGGTGGCCATGTACCGGTGGGACCCGGTACGTGCGGTAGAGCTGATCGCCCGTGAGGAGGTGACCGCCTTCACCGGTGTGCCGACCATGGTTCTCGAACTGCTCGACGCCCAGGAGAGGTTGGGTATCGCCCTCCCGTCCCTGAGGTACATAGGGGCGGGGGGAGCTCCCGCCCCTCCCGAGATGGTCCGCAGGATCACCACCCAGCTGGGTATCGAGGCCGGCAACGGCTACGGCATGACGGAGAGTTCGGCCCTGGCGGTGGCGACCTCGGGGCCCCTGTATCGGGCCGCCCCCGATTCGGTGGGGCATCCGCCACCGGTGACCGACGTGAGGATCGTTGACGAGGACGGGCGGACGCTCGGGGTGGGGGAGTCGGGGGAGTTGTGGATCC
>JALSTE010000701.1 GCA_026983855.1 Acidimicrobiia bacterium | reverse complement strand
GTTGCCCAGCATCGTCCCCTGGGTCTGGCGGGGCTTCTTCTTCCACCAGCGGTAGTTGGTCCACGTCCCCAGTCCGGGGAACTCCGCCTCCCAGTGACGCTCGTCCTCGATCCGGTAGATCCAGCGACCGTGCTTCTCGATGTGGACCTTGTTCCAGGTGGGCATGGTCTTGAAGATCCGCCAGTACGAGGTGCGGTGCAGGTACTTGGCGTGACCCTCGTCGAATCCGTTCTCGGCGTAGAGCCGCCAGTCGCCGTCCCTCTCCTCGATGCGACCACCCACGGCGGCGGGGGGCGAACCGACCAGTTCCTCGGGCAGCTGTTCGGCGAGGGGGTGGGGCTCGTCGTCGCCCACGTAGACCCACACCAGACCCAGGAACTCCTCGGTCGGATAGGACCTGACCCTCACCTTGCCGCAGATGGGCGATTCGGGTCCGTCGGTGATCACCGCCACCAGCTCGCCGTCCGTGAGGTCGAAGGTCCAGGCGTGATAGGGACAGGTGACGGTGCCCGGCCACTCCTCGATTCCCTCCGACAGCTTGACCCCCCGGTGGGGGCAGCGGTCGTGCAGGGCCCGGACCCGACCGTCGGCGTCGCGCTGGATCATGATCTTGTCCCCGCAGAGCTCGAGGCCGACGGGGCGGTGGCCCACCTCCGAGGCCCAGGCCACCGGGTACCAGTACTCACGCAGCCCCTCGGCGGCGGCGTCGTAGAGGGGCCAGGCGGCCCAGTCGCCACGGCCCTCCGACGATCCGGCCGCCTCCCTCACCTCACGGCGGCGGTCCATGAGGTCCCGAATACGGTCCATCTCGTCCCCGGAATCGTGTTCGGTTCGATTCCCGGCCTCTTCCTCGGTGACCGACATCTGCATCTCCTGGTTCCGTGCTCCCGGCTCCGTGTCCGTGCTTCCCCTGGCTACCGGCTCCCGGCGGATGGCCGGGAGGGCCTCATTCCCGACCGCGGGCCACCTCCACCACGGCGTCGATGATCTTGTTGTACCCCGTGCACCGGCACAGGTTCCCCGCCAGACCCTCGCGCACGGCCGTCTCGTCGGGCTCCACCCCGGCCCGGATGAGGGCCTCCGACGACATGATCATGCCCGGGGTGCAGAAACCGCACTGGGCGGCGCCGTTGCGGACGAAGGAGGCCTGGACCTCACTCAGCTCCCCGGCCGGACCCCCCAGGCCCTCGATGGTGGTGATGTCCCGTCCCTCGACCTGGGAGGCGAGTTGCAGACAGGACACCACCGGGAGGTCATCGACCAGCACCGTGCAGGCGCCGCAGTCTCCGGTGAGGCATCCCCACTTGGTGCCGGTCAGCCCGATCGTCTCCCGCAGCACCTCGAGCAGGGTGGCGTCGGCGTCGGAGGCCACGGTGTGGGTGATCCCGTTCACCCTCAGCTCCAGTAGTCGCTTGGTGGTCACGGCCTTTCCTCCCCGGTTCCAATTCCACCACGTCCCCGCCGGGCCATCACGGTCCTCCTCGTCACCGGTCGCTCTCCCCGCCGTCAGCCCTCGCCCAGTCGGGGGGCAACACACCGTTCACCGGGGCGGGGGTGCCGTCCGGCCAGTCGCCGCCGGCCCGGAGCCAGGCGATGTGCAGGGCTCGACGGGCCAGGATCCCGGCCACGTGGCGGCGGT
>JALSTE010000700.1 GCA_026983855.1 Acidimicrobiia bacterium | reverse complement strand
CCTCGCCTCGGCGGATGCGGCGACCTAGACTTTGTTTCCAGTGGCCGAGGGAGAGGGCCCGAACAGGTGGAGGTTGAAACCGTGGGCAGAACCGGCGTGGCCAGAGGTGGCGTGGTCGGCATGGTGGCCGTGGCCGTGGTCGTGGCCATGGCGATGCTGGCGGCGGCCTGCGGCGGTGGCGGTGGGAGCCCGGCCGGGGCCGCGGCACCGGTGAACCGGCCCGATCACCCATTGGAGAGGCTCCTGGCCGATCTGAGCACCAAGCTGCCGTCCGAGCGGAGCCGCATCCAGGGGGTCGACGACTGCCTGACCCGGGCCGGATTCAAGTCCGACCTCGCCGCTGAGCTCGCGGAGCTGCGCCTGAGTGGCGAGGAGGTGCTGACCGGCGACCCGGCCCAGGTCGGGTACGGGATCAGCACCCCCTACGACAGTCCCGGCGAGAGGATGCTGGAACAGGCCGGTCTGTTTCCCCGCAGTCGCCTCCGCTACTGGGAGAGCCTTCCGCCGGAGGAGCAGGGCCGTTACCTGGACACCCTGATCGGTTCGGGGACGGAGCCGGGCTGCCTGGGCCAACTGGCCGAGTCGAGCGACGCCGGGGGGTCCACCGACCCCGATGTTGCTGAACTGGTCCGGCTGAACGAGGCCTGGGCCGGGACCCTCTCCAATCTCGAGGCCGACCCGACGGTGGCCGGGGCCCGGGCCGAATGGTCCCGTTGCCTGGCCGAGCGGGGCTATGACTACCAGACCCCCGGGGAGATCCCGACCGAACTGGAGCGGAGGCTGGCCCTGGTGGTCCAGTCGTTCACCGGATCGTCGAATCCCCCCGCCGCGGCCCAGCCCCGGCCGGCGGACATCCCCCCCGAGGCCTTCGTCACCCCGAACCCGGAGTTGGAGGCCCTGCAGGCCTACGAGACCGCCCTGGCGGTGGCGTCCACCGAGTGCGGGGTCCGCCCCAACCGGGACGTGGCCCCGGCCGAGGAACTGGTCACCACCCGGCAACGGCAGCTGATCCTGGACCGGGAGGAGGAGCTGATTCCCCTGGTGGAATCGGCCGGTCTGGATCTGGCCGACTACGTGGACTCCGCCAAGTAGCCGGTCCCCGGTCGCCGGTGGCTGAACCGGCCCCGGCCCGCGGGAGGTAGGAGCCGTGGAGTGCCTAGGCTCGACACCGTGATGGGGCACCAGGGGCGCGGACGGAGGTGAGGATCGCCCGGTTGTCCCGGTTGCTGGTGGTGACGGCCCTGCTGGCCGTGGCCTGCTCGGGGGGATCCGGGGAGACGACCTCCCCCTCGCCGGTCGGGTCCTTCGTCGCCGACTACTCCTCGGCCTCGGGATACGACGAGGTCGTGGCCCGAGCGGCCGACGACTGCATGGCCGCCGCCGGGTTCCGCTACGACTACGAGGCGATCAGGTCCGCCGGCACCGAGACCGAGAACCGGGCGGGCGACGGAGCCGGGTTCGGGATCTCGACCGGCTACACCTCGCCCGGTGAGTATCTCACCGATCCCCTGAGGTTCGTGTCCCCCGCCGAGGTCGACTACTTCGGGACCCTCGACCCCCTCCAGCAGGCCCGCTACCTGCGCCGCCTCTACATCGGAGCCACCGGTCTGGACGGGTGCCTGTCCCTGGCCTTCGAGGCC
>JALSTE010000699.1 GCA_026983855.1 Acidimicrobiia bacterium | reverse complement strand
TGGCGGCGGTTCCGGTGGGCTGAATCTCGGGGCTCAGTAGGCGCCGAAGCCGATTCGGCCGCTGTCGTAGCGGTCGATCTCGATCTCGAAGACGGCCTGGAGATCGGTGGGCGGAGGCCCGGTGAGTTCCGTCTCATGGGGATCGAGACGGACGTGGACGTCGTTGCGGTCGTTCAGCAGCGCCGAGAGGATGTTGATGACCTCCTTGAAGTTGGCCAGCAACTCGGTGTCGGGCTCCCCGGCCTCAGTGGCCTCCGATGCCCGGGACGGCGGGATCAGGGCCATTGCGGCGCCGGCGGCGTGGGCCAGGGAGAGATCCGCCTCCACCAGGAAGGTGGGCTCGTCGGAGTCGTTGAGGTACACGTACGTCGTGCTCGGATGACGGTCCTTCACGACACCGTGGGGGACCTCGACGATGTCGACCTCCTTGCCCAGCATCATCTCGAACGTCTCGGCCATGGCGGTCTTGTCGGGAAACTGCATGCTCTAGTCCAGGGTGTCGGCGAGAGCGTCCTCGAACGTCTCGGCGGTGAACGGCTTGGTGATGAAGAACGAGGCGCCGAAGCTGGTGGCCCGGGCCCTCATGAGGGCGGTGGACTCCGAGGTGACGAAACCGAACGTCACCTGATTGCCCTTTTCCCGCACCTCCTCGAGGAGTTCGATCCCCGACATGTTGGGCATGTTCCAGTCCGACATGACGACGTCGAAGTCGTCCTCCTCGAGCGCGGCCAGGGCCTCGACCCCGTCACCGGCCTCGACCACGTCGTGGCCCCCGAACCCGGCCTGGCGCAGCGTCCTGCGAACGATCTTGCGCATCACGGGACTGTCATCTACGACCAGGATCTGCATCTCACCCTCGCTTCATCCTTCGATTCCCATGGTCGGGCCGAAGGGTGGAGACTTGAGCGGTTCAGCCCAATCGGGTCAGCTCAGGATGAGGCCCCCGTCGGCCTCTATGGCCTGACCGGTGATGTAGCGGGCATCGGCCGACGCCAGGAAGGCGATTATCCCCGCCATCTCCCACGGTTCGGCCAGGCGTCCCAGGGCGGTGTCCCCCGCCCTCATCTCCAGCCACTGAGGGCCGCTCATTCCCAGGGTGGCCCCGATCTCGTCGGCCACCTTGCGCACCATGTTGGTCAGCGTGTTTCCCGGACACAGGGCGTTGGCGGTGACACCGTGAGGTCCCAGCTCCATGGCCACCGAGCGGGTGATGCCGACCACCCCGCTCTTGGTGGCGGAGTACTCCGCCGACTCCGGCCAGCTGGTCTTGGCGGCCATCGAGGCGATGTTGATGATCGAGCCCGAGCCCTGGGCCTTCATCGGGCCGGCCGCCAGGCGATTGGACACCAGCACTCCCGTCAGGTTCACCGCCACGATCGACTCCCATCGGTCCGGGGGAATCTCCTCGAGGGGCCCGCCGACGTATATTCCGGCCGAGGTCACCAGGACGTCCAGGCGTGACCACCGGCGGACCACGTCGGCGAACACGTCGGCCTGGGCATCGGCGTCGGCCACGTGGCAGGTGTACGGCACGACCTCGGAGCCCCGGTGGTCTCCGACCACCCTTGCCGCGGTTAGCTCATTGGCCTCGGCGTCGATGTCCACCGCCGCCACCCGGGCTCCCTCCGACACGAACCGTTCCAC
>JALSTE010000698.1 GCA_026983855.1 Acidimicrobiia bacterium | reverse complement strand
CCTGGCCCACCTAGGCCTCGTAGTCCCCGGGGAACCTCTGGTGCTCGGCGGGGGTGAGGTCCTCCCAGCGCTTGCCGTCGTGGAGGGCCCGCTGGAGGGGCCGCCCGGCGGGACGGGACAGCAGGGTCATGATCTTGGTGGTGGTGCGGTTGATGGGCACCGACCAGGCCACGGAGTCCGATTTCCCGGTGGAGTCCACGAAGGGGCTGGCCACTATCCGCACGTTGGGCATCAGAACCTCGGTGGCCCGGTGGAAGAACCTCCCGTCGTCGAGCACCCGGTCCTGGTGGGACTTGACCCCGAACTCGGTGAAGTGCCAGCTCACCTCGGGCAGGGCCCCCATCTGGGGGACGAACTGGTTGCCGGAGAAGGCGGCGTGGAGGATGAACACGTGGAAGGGATCCATGACGTTCTCATGGGTCTGGAACCAGTTGCACGGGGTGGTGCGGTCCTGCAGGCCGATGTTGTCGTCGTTGGGGGTGATCTGGTGGCCCGGCGGCGGGTCGTCCAGGACGTCGTAGGTGGGGAAGGGGGGCCGGTGCCCCGGCGGGCCCATGTAGGTGAAGAGCATCCCGTGGTAGTCCACGACGGGATACCACGGCTGGCGGTGGCGGTCCCGGTGGCGGCCACCCTCCGGCTCACACGGCATGTCCAGGGTGTGACCCTCGTGGTCGAAGAGCCACCCGTGGTAGCAGCAGCGGATGCCGTCGCGCTCCACCCGGCCGTAGTACAGGGTGGTGCCCCGGTGGCAGCAGCGGGCGTGCAGCAGCCCCACCCGGCCCCGGCCGTCGCGGTAGAGGATCAGCTTCTCACCCAGCAGCTCCACCTCCCGGGGGGTGGAACCGGCGTCGGAGGCCAGGGCGAAGGGGTGCCAGTAGCGCCTCAGCATCTCACCGGTGGGTGTTCCCCGATCGACCTCGGTGAGCACCGGGTCCGACACCGGTGGCGGCAGTTCGTAGCCGGTACCGGTGTCTATGTCGGCACTGGTGCCGGTGTCGCGGTGGACCGGTGTCCCCTGCGGATCCGCGGTGGTGGTCATGACGCCCCCGTCCCCCTGGTGGCCTGTGTGGTGTGACCCTAACAAGGACCGGGGGATGCCGGGAGGGTGGGAGGGTCCGCATCCACGCCATGGCCCACGAGCCCAGGGACCCGGGGGTGCGGGGAGGGTCGCGTCGACGAATCCGCCGCGCTCGAAGAACACCGTAGGGACCCGGGGGTGCGGGGAGGGTCGACCTTGATCCCCCGGGCCCCGGTCCGGGGTTGATGTCACGGCCTCCTCCTATCGGCTGGGCAGTAGATGAGGCAGGGCGGAGAGCGCGACCATGGACACCCAGAACCACTACGAGATCCTCGGCGTGGACCGCGATGCGGGGCCGGAGGAGATCGCCTCCGCCCACCGTCGCCTGGTGGTGAGGTTCCACCCCGACACCCACCCCGACGCCGGACCGGCCGAGCGCCATCTCCTCGAGGAGATGGTGATGAGGATCAACGTGGCCCGCGACATCCTGACCGATCCCCGACGCCGGGCCGAGTACGACCGAACCCTGGGCCGCACCACGGCTCGGGGACCGATGCTCCGGCCCCCCGACGACGATGAGTGCATGCTGTGCGGCTCGGGCCCCGCTGTCCCGGTGAAGTTCCGTCAG
>JALSTE010000697.1 GCA_026983855.1 Acidimicrobiia bacterium | reverse complement strand
GATGAACCCACATTCATCCAACGCGGTTTCCCGGTTTGTGCTAGGAAGGCGCGGTCGGTTTAGGTGAGCCTGTGGGGGTTTCGGTGTCCGGTGTGGTTCGGTTGAGGTGGGTTTCGGCCGCACCCTGCCCGAGGTGGGCCAGTCGCCCTCGGTGAACTCCCCGGGGCGCCTCGGGGGTCCCGGCGAGGGTGGTCATCTGGGGGTGGACGACGGCGGCCCGGCGTCCACCTGGGTGGATTCCCGGACCGGACTGAAGGTGGTGGGCCCCGACGCCTCCCTGGTGCCGTCCCTGCCGGTGGACCAGATGGAACCCCCCGACGACTCGGGTCAGGCCACCGGCCGGGGCCTGGCCGTTGACGACACCCCGTCGGGATGGGTGGTGGAATTCTCCCCGGCCGACCTGGGCCTGGACCCCACCTCGATGGCCGAGCTGGGCTCCCGCCTGGAGCTGGTGTGGTGGTCCGGCTGTGACGGGGAGGGTTCCTGCGGCAGCCGTCGCACCCTCCCCTCGCGTTTCGACGTGGAGCGCAACGTGATGGTGGCCGACATCCCCGATCAGGTCCTGGCCGAGTTCGCCGTCGGTGGGGGCACCGACCCCAGGGCGGTGGTGGCGGCGGTGCGCTCGGGGCTGACCGCGGCCATGGGGGCCAACCCCGCCTCCGGTGGGGGCTACATGTCGGTGGGTTCGTCGGTGTCGGGACCCTCCGGTGACTTCTCCGCCGCCGGGTTCACACTCACCACCGGGGCGGTCTCCATCCAGACCGGCCACGCCGAGACCTCCTACGGCTTCGACCTGCCCCCCGGGGTGGGACCGGTCCCGGCCCTGGGGCTCAGCTACTCCTCGGGCTCGATCGACGGCCTCAACACCTCCATCAACACCCAGCCCGGGGTGGGGGGCATCGGCTGGAACTTCTCGGGGGCCCAGATCACCCGCCAGACCCGCATATGCGGCGGCAATCAGTCCGGCCAGCTCTGTTACGGCAACGGGGTGGGCTGGGACGACGGCTTCAGCCTGGTGATGGACGGCGCCGGGGGTCGCCTGGCCCGCACCACCACCACGGGCACGGCCACGGTCATGGGCCGGCCCCGGGTGTACACCGAGTACAAGCTGGAGAACGACCCCACCATCCGCGTCCGCCGGTTCCAGTACGACACCTACGCCCGGGATCTCGTGGCCCTCGCCTCGAGACCCTCCGGTGACGGCTACTGGACCGTGAACAGCCATGGGGTGGTCAAGGCCTACGGAACCGCCGTGCACCACGGCGACGCCCCACCGGGGGTGACCATCAGGGACATGGAGGCCACCCCGTCGGGCAACGGCTACTGGCTGTTGGGCGCCGACGGAGGGGTGTTCGCCTACGGGGACGCCGGGTACTTCGGGTCGATCCCCGGGATCGGCAAGTCGGTGACCGACGTGGTCTCCATCGCCGCCCAGGCCGACGGCAGCGGGTACTGGATCCTCAGGGCCAGTGGATCGGTGTACGCGTTCTCCGCCCCCAACCAGGGGGGAATCGAGAATCATGTGGGACCGAATCTGCCGGGCATAGACATCGAGGGCCACGGCAACGACGGGTACTGGGTCCTCAGGGGCGACGGCAGCGTCTACGCCCTCGGCTCGGCTCCCTTCCACGGCAACTGGCTCTCTTC
>JALSTE010000696.1 GCA_026983855.1 Acidimicrobiia bacterium | reverse complement strand
CTAGCCCGCAGACGCCGGGCCAACTCCTCGGCCAGGGCCACGCTCCGGTGGTGACCGCCGGTGCAGCCCATGGCGATGGTCAGGTAGCTCTTGCCCTCCCGCACATAGGCCGGCAGGAGGAGATCGAGGAGCAGGTCCAGACGTCGCAGGAACTCCCCGGTGGCCTCCTGGCCGAGCACGTACTCACGCACCGGACGGTCCAGGCCGGTGAGGGGCCGCAGCTCCTCGACCCAGTGGGGATTGGGCAGGAACCGGCAGTCGAACACCAGATCCACGTCGCGGGGCAGGCCGTGCTTGTACCCGAAGGACGACACGGTGGTGCGCATGAGCTGATCCGCGGTCTCGTCCCCGAACAGGTCCACGATGCGGGCCCGCAGATCGTGGACGGTGAGGTCCCCGGTGTCGATGACCACGTCGGCCTCGGACTTGACCTGCTCGAGGACCTCGCGCTCCTTCTCTATGGCCTGGGTCAGGGAGTCGTTCTCACCGAGGAGCGGATGGCGGCGGCGGGTGTCCTCGTAGCGCCTCACCAGCACGTCGGTGGGGGCCTCCAGGAAGAGCACCCTCACCCTCCGACTGGTGGCCTTCAGCTCGTTGATCGCGTCCAGCACCTCGTCGTGGTAGTAGCCGGTGCCCACCACCAGGGCCGTGCGCTCCACCCGGCCCCCGGGGCCCGCCAGTTCGGCCACCTTGGGGATGAGGGAGGGGGGCATGTTGTCGATGACGAACCAACCGAGGTCCTCGAGATGGTTGGCGGCCTGGGACCGTCCCGCCCCCGACATTCCGGCTACCACCAGGAACTCGTTCATCAATGACTCCGATCGGGGACGGTGATCACCATGAGATCACATCCTGGTCCCTACCAGTACCAGAAGCCGGGGGATGGTCGCCGCCGCCGCGTAGCCCGGGGCCCGGGCCAGGAATCCCGGGGGCGGCGCCGGTTCGATCATCCTCCCCAGGGCCAGCCCGGCGTCCACCATGGCGTTCACGTAGCGGCTCAGGGGACGGTGGATGAAGGGGATGTGGACCCCGAGTTGGACCTCCTCGACGGTCCCGGTCTCCACCAGGTAGGGCCCGATACGCCAGTACTGCTCGGGCGGGTCCACCATGTGGTCGTCGATCCAACCGGCGTCGGGGGTCTGCAACAGGGGGTGGTTCAACATGAGCACGAACCGACCCCCGGGTCGGAGCACCCGGGCCACCTCGGCCATGGCCCCGTCCATGGCGTCGATGTGCTCGAACACCAGACAGGCCAGCACCCCGTGGAAGGAGGCGGCGCCGAAGGGGAGCTCCCCGGCCCCCGAACGCACGTAACACGGTCCCCCGCCCCGGCGGGCCGCCTCGTGGATCTGGGCCGCGGTCGGATCCACCCCCGTCACCGAAACCCCACGGGAGGCCAGGACCCGGGCCAGTTGCCCCTCCCCGGTGCCCACGTCGAGGACCGTTCGGCAGGCCCCGAGCAGATCCCCGACCATGGGCACGATCTGTTCGGTGTACTCGGGGTCGGCCCCATCGGTGAACCCCTCCTGCCACCAATCGGCGTGGGTCTCCCACAGGTCCACCGATCCCCCAGGGGGCCCTTCGCCGATCCGACCCGTGTCCTCAATCCTGCCGCCACCGGCCTCAGCTCCCACGGTTCGCCCCGTGGATCTT
>JALSTE010000695.1 GCA_026983855.1 Acidimicrobiia bacterium | reverse complement strand
CTCGCGCCCCGCGAACCATCACTTATTGGCCATCGCCCCCGCGGAAATTCGAGGAGCCGGAATCGGGTCTGGGGATCAACGGTTTCGAGTGGTTGTTTCTGCCGTCGAGAACCGAAATGCCACCCTCTCCCCGGACCCGGCCCGCTCAGCCGCGGTCGCCGCCCACCGGCAACGGTCCACCGGGATCGGAGCTGAGCAGGGCCGCCACCCGCTCGGCGGCGGCGGGATCCCCACCGTCGTCCAACACCACGGGGGCCTCCCCCACGGTCCTGGTGGCCACCAGGAAACCATTGCGACCATCGGCCTCGAAACGGTCGGGATCGGTGTAGAGACGGGGCTTGACCCGGGCCGGGTCACCGTTCTCGGGGCAGAAGGTCATGCAGTTGCCGCACTCGTTGCACAGCTCGGCCAGCACCAGGTACTGCTGGCGCCCCTCCATGCCCTCCACACTGCGGATGTTGAAGAAGGCGTCGTTGGGGCACACGGTGACACAGAAGTTGCAGGCCACGCACCCGAACATCTCCAGGTCGTGGTCCACGTGACGGGGAAGCTTGGAGTTCCCCTCCCGCCCGTATGACCCTCGACCCTCCTCGGAGAGGACCCGGGCCAGGTGACGGGAGATGTTGTCGGGGTGCCCGGCGGCCCGGGCCGCGTCCAGTTCCGTCTCCCGCCACCGGTCCAGGGAGCCGCCGCCGGCGCCCCCGACGGTCTCGGCCAGGGCCCGCAGCATCGGGGCCAGGCGTCCGTAGCCCCCCGGCTTGAGCAGGTCGGAGCAGATGGTGGCCGGACCCACCCCCATGGCCAGGGTGTCGGCCAGGTTGGCCCGGGTGACACCGGCGGAGAAGCTCACCTGGTGGGGTCCCCCGTGACCGGGGAGCCGGAACACCCCGGGCAGGGCCCGGCTGAGTCTGCCCAGCAGGGCGGTGGCGATGACGTGCAGTGGTGGTCCCGACAGGTACATCGTGTCCCCGGGCATCCGCCCCCGGTTGTTCCTCACCACCAGGGTGTTGGTGAGCTTGATCCCGAAGCGGTGCCCGTGACCGTCGGCGAAGTCCGCCAGGCCGCCGATGAGGGGAATGGCATCCTCCAGGTGGAGGTCGGCCTCGAAGGCGGCGGGGTCGAGTTCCACCTCGGTGTATCCCATCACCCCGTGGAGCAGCCTCTCCACCTCCTCGAACCCGAGCAGGGTCGGGTTCAGCTTCACGATCACGTCCACACCGTGGGTGCCGACCAGATGGCGGACTATGGAGTCGATCTCCCCCGGGGGGCATCCGTGGAAGGTGGACAGGGTGATCGTGTCGGCGATCCGGGTGGGGAACTCCAGGCTCCGCAGTTCACCGAACGTCTCGGGAATCAGGGGCCGGAGCCTCTCGATCTCCGAGGTGGCGTCGAGCATGGCGTCGATGAAACCGGCCACCTTGTCCGAGCGAATCCCGGCCAGGTCGTATCCCACGGACATGTCGAAGATGTGATGACCGGTGTCATCCCCCAGGTATTCGGCGAGGGGTTCCCAACGCCGCAGGATCTCGATGATCATCCAGGCCTTGGTGTACTCCTCGATGCTCTGGGGGACCCGTAGTTCCTGGCTCCACTCGATGTTGTAGCCGATGGTCTCCATGTCGATGCAGGGCCGACCGATGCGGAGGTCGTCGAG
>JALSTE010000694.1 GCA_026983855.1 Acidimicrobiia bacterium | reverse complement strand
GGTTCGGTGCCCAGGTAATAGGCGACGAGCATCTTGCCCACGAGCATGGCCTCATCGGGGTCGTCGTCGGACAGGGAGCACACCAACAGCTCGGGGCGATCGATGTCCTCGATGGTCCGGCCGCTGCGCCGGGCCCCCCGGGCGGTCAGCTCCACGGCCTCCTCTATGTAGTCGGTCGGGACGACGTAGTTGAGTACGACCCCGTCGCAGATCTCGCCGGTCAACTCCAGCATCCTGGGTCCGGTGGCGCCGATGTATATGGGGATGTCACGGGGCCCGGTGTCCCCGAACGCCACGTCCAGACGGATCTTGTCGAGATGCACGAACTCACCTTCGTAGGTGACCTCCTCCATCGTGAACAGTTGACGGATGGCCTCGACGTGTTCCCTCATGGCCCTCAGCGGCTGGCGCCGGTCGACCCCCACCCGGGTGGCGATGGGTTCCCACCAGGCACCTATGCCCAGCATCACCCGGCTCTCACCCTCGGGGGTCAAACCCCCCAGCTCCCACATCGTGCTCCAGGTGGCGGCGATGACGGCGGGATTGCGGCTCCAGATGGGAAGGACCCCCGAGCCGATCCGGAGCCGACTGGTCTCCGTCAACAGGGCGCTCATCATCACCACGCAGTCCCGGGCCAGGCGGGTGTCGGCCTGCCAGATCTCGGAGAAGCCCTGCTCCTCGGCGTACTTGGCGATCTCGATCTCGTAGCGGATCGGGTGCTTGTCCTGCAGGTATAGAGCCATTCGCTGAGCCATGGTGGCCGAAGCTAGCCAACCACCCGACCGATTGCCTCCCCGACGCCGGTATACCCATCACCCGACGCCACGTGGTGCGACTCCAGTGAGTTGACTCCACCGGACCCGAGCCGGCGGGTACTAGCGTTCCCAGCGGAGACACGGGAGGACCATGAAGCCAGTCGCGGTCCTGACAGCCGCGGCTCTGATGGCCGCGGCCTGTTCGGGTGGGTCATCACAGGGGCCGCCGGAGGCTTCCCCCATCGTCTCGACGACGGCGACGGTGGCCACCACCCTCCCCCCCGGCCCGAACCCGACGGCGCCGAACTCCTCAGGTCTCAGCCCGATGACCACCAACATCGGTCCCGTCCCCGACCCGCCATCGACACCGGCCGAGACCTCGACGACGGCAGCCTCCACCTCATCCACCCTCCCCCCGCTCCCGGTCGTGCCACCCACCGCGGCGGAGCTGGCCGACCTGAAGCTCGGGGTCGAACGAGTGGTCGACCTCGAGGGGGTGGACGGCATGGCCTGGCGCCCCGGCGATCCCGGCCTCTACCTCATCGGCCAGCTCGGCCAGGTGTGGCGGATGGTCGACGGCGCCATCGAGGAGCCCCCAATCCTGGATCTGCGGGACCGCACCTCGGTGCTGGGTCTGGGGTCCTCGGAGACGGGGCTCCTCGGCATCGCCTTCGATCCCCGCGATGGGAGGATGTTCCTGAACTTCACCAACCTCGACGGGGACAACACCATCGCCTCCTGGGTGGTGGAGAACGGCGCCGTCGTCCCCGGTTCCGAGCGACGGGTCATGGTGATCGACCAGCCCGGTCCGGGACACAACGGCGGCGGAATGCAGTTCGACCCCAGGGGGGATCTCTTCGTGGGCGTGGGTGACGGCGGGGCGTCCAACGGCGCCGACGCCAGG
>JALSTE010000693.1 GCA_026983855.1 Acidimicrobiia bacterium | reverse complement strand
CATCGCCGCCCTGTACCGCTGTTGGCTGAGGATGCTCACCCGTCTCCGCCAGTCCAACCAGAGATGGCGGACCTACATACCCATGCTCCTGAACGAGAACCGGTGGCGGGCCCAGAGGTACGGCATAGACGAGGGGCTCATCGACTTCGGCCGGGGCCAGATCGTTCCCTACCCCGAACTGCTCGACGAACTCATCACCCTCGTGACCCCCGACGCCGAGGCCCTCGGCTGCGTTGCGGAGATCAACCACGCCCGCACGATCATCACCCGCGGCACCAGCGCCCACGGCCAGCGGCGGGCCTACCGGGCGGCCCGGGCGGAGGGAGCGGACCACCACGAGGCCCTCACGGCCGTGGTCGACTGGCTGATCGAGGCCAGTATGGACTTCTGAACGGGTAAGTCGAACCGGTGGGAGGCCTCGGCCGGGCCCGGGTCCGACCGGTCCGACCGTTCCGGTGACTAGTTGTTCAGCCTCTCCCAGGTGGCGGCGGCTCCGCTGTGGCCCACCCTCACTATCTGGATGGCCGACCCCAGCCCACCGATGAGGGTGAGGGCCAGGGCGGCGATGGCCACCGGGCGGGCGAAACGACCAATGGGATCCACGAAGAACTTCTTGAGGGGGGGCGCCAGGCGGGCCGCCAGCTTGGGTGTGAGGTGGGAACCGTCAGTGGACTCGACCGACGGCGAGGCCTGGGCCACGAGTTTCTGGGCCCAGGGCACCAGGACCAGCACCCCCACTCCGATACCGAGGAGAATCGCCCACAGTGAGACCGATTCACCCATGGCTATGTGGGCCCGGACCAGGTCGGTCTTGGTGACCCTCTCCCCGAACTCCTCGCCGGTGCTCTGAGCCAGTCCGACCGACAGGACCGCCACGAAGGTGAGGACCAGGATCGCCAGCCCCCACGACTCCGATCGCAGGCGGGGCACGAGGACCAGTACCGCGGCCCCGATGACGGCCATGGGCAGAAGAACCACGGCCAGGTGGACCACGAGGGGATGGGTGGGAAGACCCCAGATGCTGTTCAGTTCCATTGACCGGACGTTAACCAGCGGACCTGAACCGATGCTGAACTCGACCGTTCCACTGAATTCCCCGGGTGGGGCCGCTGTGGACCGTCGGCCACATCGGGGATCGGTCCGGCCCGGCTGAAGGTGGTCAGGGCGACCAGGCGGCCGATGTGAGTCCGACCACCCGGTAGGAGGAACCCTCCGGTTCGAGGAACACGAACCAGGTCATCCAGTCCAGCCCTCCGAAGTCGGGGTCGTCGCCGGGGTCGTGGACCGCCACCCAGTGGAAGTTCCGGAACGGGGTGGGGATGGCCGTCTCGGGGGGGAACGGTCCGTTTCCACCGAGGGGATACCCGTCCACCTCCAGGGTGGCGTCAGCTCCGAGATCCTCCCAGGTGCTGAGGAAGGGCAACCCCACGGCATCGGCGAAGGTCTCCTCGGGACACGCCCCGCCGCCGCAGCTTGATCCCCCCCAGGTACGGGTCCCAGGGTCGGCCATGACCCCGGACAGCTCGGCGGGGCGCAGGCGTTGGAGGGTCCCCCCCGGGAGGTCGACGTACAGCCCCCGGTGGGAGACCGGTGGGGACAGATCCTCTCCGGCGGCGATACGGGCGGCCAGATCGGAGGGAGCCGAGGTGTGGTCCCACCCGT
>JALSTE010000692.1 GCA_026983855.1 Acidimicrobiia bacterium | reverse complement strand
CGAGGTGCAGATCATCGGAGACTCCCACGGGAACGTCATTCACCTGGGGGATCGGGACTGTTCCGTCCAGCGCCGGAACCAGAAGGTGATCGAGGAGGCCCCGGCTCCCGCCCTGGCCGACGGGGTGCGGGAACGTCTGCGGGAGGGGGCCCTGGCCCTGGCCCGCCACACCGGCTACGAGAACGCGGGAACGGTGGAGTTCCTGGTGGCCGACGACGGTCGTATCGACTTCCTGGAGGTCAACACCCGCCTCCAGGTCGAGCACTGCGTCACCGAGGCGGTCACCGGGCTGGATCTGGTGGAACTGCAGCTCCGCGTGGCTCGGGGGGAGCGCCTGCCGCTCCGTCAGGAGGAGGTCTCCACCACAGGTCACGCCATCGAGGTGAGGGTGGTGGCCGAGGACCCCGCCGCCGGGTGGATGCCGTCGGCGGGGCGGTTGGAGGTGTTCGAGATCGGGGCCGGGGCCAGGGTCGACAGCGGGTACGCCCCGGGCTCCGAGGTGTCGGTGGAGTTCGACTCCCTCCTGGCCAAGGTCATCACCCACGGTCCCGACCGTGACACCGCCCTGGGGTTGATGAGGCGGGCCCTGCGAACCTCGGTGATCGCCGGGGTGGCCACCGACCTGGGGGCCCTGACCCGGATCTGTGCCGAACCCGACTTCGTCACCGGTGGGGTCACCACCGCCTATCTGGCCCGGCATCCCGAGGTGCTGGCCCCTGAGGCGGAGGCCTCGGCGGACACCATCGCCCTGCTCCTGGGGGCCGTCTTCGCCGTCCAGGGGGAGAACCGGCGCCGTGACCGGGTCACCGGCTTCGCCCCCTCGGGGTGGCGCAACCTCAGAACCGTGGGCCAGCGTCGGATCTGGCGGGATTCGGCCGGTCGGGAACACCGGGTGGAGTACGTGATGGAAGGTCCCGATCGGGCCCGGGTCCGGCTGGGCCCCTGGCCCGAACCGGGGCCCGACGGCTCCCTGGGTCCCGACGACCGCACCGGGCCGGCGGTGACGATCGTCGAGCGGACCCCGGTCGGCCTGGCCCTGGAGATCGACGGTGTCCGTCAGGACGTCGAAACCCGGGTGAGCATGAGCGGATCGTCGAACGACGGGGCCACCGTGGCCACCCGCAGTCCCTCCGCCGCCGAGTACTGGATCCTCGAGCCGCGCTTCGCCGAGCACCGGGCCGAGGAGGCGGGCAGCGGTCCCGTCAGCCCCCTCCCCGGGACCGTGATCTCGGTGGAGGTGGCGGAGGGCCAGGAGGTGGACGAGGGTCAGCTCCTGGTGGTGGTGGAGGCCATGAAGATGGAACACCGGATAGTCGCCGCCGCCGCCTCCCGGGTGGTTCGCCTGCACTTCGGGGTGGGCGACCGGGTGGACACCGGGGAACTCCTGGTGACCCTGGAAGCCCTCGAGACCGCTGATGGGGCGGGGAAGGGGAAATCGGTGTGAGCGCACCGAAGGAGGCGATACGCATCGCCAACTGCTCGGGGTTCTTCGGCGACCGTCCCTCCGCCGCGGTGGAGATGGTGGAGGGCGGCCCGATCGACGTCCTCACCGGTGACTGGCTGGCCGAGCTCACCATGCTGATCCTGGGCCGTATCCGGGCCCGACGTCCCGGCCAGGGGTTCGCCCGCACCTTCGTGACCCAGATGGAGCAGGTCATGGGG
>JALSTE010000691.1 GCA_026983855.1 Acidimicrobiia bacterium | reverse complement strand
GGGGCCGGTGGCTCCGCCGGTGCACCGGGCCCGGCGGCGTCGACCGGGATGTGGGCAACCCCGGTGTGTTCAGCTCCCGCGGAGCTGGCGGGTGAGAGCCCGTCCGACCAGGTCGGCGATCCGTTCCCGGGCCGACGTCGGGGTGTCGTCGAACTGCACCCGCACCTCGGAGCCACCACCCAGTCGACGGGGTCGGCACGAGAGCACCCGGCCCCGGAGGTCGAGGCGGGTGTCGTCGACGCGGAGATTGAGGCTGAGTTGGTGCCCGACCGGCCCCGGTTCGGGGCAGCTGCGGGGAGTGACCAGGAGTAGACCACCGGCGGAGATGTCGATGGTCTCGGCCACCAGCACCCCGTCGTCCAGGAGGATCTCTATCTCGATCGCCTGCCGGAGCCGGGGGTGAGCCCGCCGGTCACCGCCCTCCCCGGTCCCATCACCAGGGCCCAGGAGGGCCAGGGTGTCGGGGTCGGGATGGGTCTCTATGAGGATCATCGAGGTGGGCCCCTGTCTCAGGGCGGCCAGGGTGCCGGCGGCGGCGGTCTCGTCGCCGCCGCCGAGCCAGCGGCAGGAGACGTCGGCTCCCTCCCCGACCGTCAGGCCGGCGATGCTGCACGGTTCGAGCTCCAGCACCATTCCGCGGCGGGTCTGGGCCTTCAACCTCCCCCGGAGCAGCCACTGTCTCAGCCCGTCGCCGAGCTCAACTGAGACCACCTGACCGGGTCGGGCCATTCGTATCGGAGGGCGTCGGGGTCCCGGTCCCTCGACGGAGGTCACCGATGGGGCCGGGGATGGTCGGTGACGGGAGGGGAAGTCCAGCACGTTTCGGGAGGAACCGGTGTCGTCCTCGGGGTGATCCCCACCATCGGTGTGGCTGGGGGTCACGGCCCTACACCCACCCGCTTGGGGGGACCGGGGGCCGAGTTCTCTCCGCTCCTGACCTCTGCCAAGATGCACTCCATGCGCCTCCCATCGACCGGTCGCCGGTTCACCTTGAGAATCCTGGTTCTGGTGGTGGTGCTCCTGGTTGTGGCCGCGGCCTGCGGATCGAGGTCGGAGAGCGCCGGTTCGGGCTCGGAGGACCCCGCCCCGGGGGCGACGGATCCCGCGGTGGAGGGCCCCAGCGGTGAGGTTCCCCCCGAGGCGAACCCCGACGGGGTCACGGACCAGGCCACGACGGGTTCCGACACTCAGCCCGCCCCCCCTTCGTCGTCGATCCCCTCCTCAACCACGGTGGCAGGGGTCGAGGATCCACCCCTGCCCGTCCGCTGCCGGGGTATCGATCTTCCCCTCCAGCCCCGGGAGATCACGTTCGTGCTGAAGGGACGGCTGTTCGCCCGGGACTTCGCCGGCAACCTGAGGTGTCTGGCCGACGTGAGGATCGACAAGGAGATGGTGCCGGTTACCAACCTCAGGTGGAGCCCGCAGAGCGACGCCGCCCTGTTGGACCGGGGTCGGGTCATCACCATGGGCGGTGGCGGGCGCCGTGGCGGGGACGCCTCCTACACGGACGCCGACTTCTCGGTGCCCTCGGGAACGGCGTTGATATGGGCCGAGGAGGGTCGGATCGCCCTGGCCTCGACCACCAGGGAGGGGTTTCAGATCCTGGAGGGGCCGGTTCCCCCCGATGTTCCACCGGGCGGGAGGTTCATGGTCGAGGGTGTGG
>JALSTE010000690.1 GCA_026983855.1 Acidimicrobiia bacterium | reverse complement strand
AAAAGGCCTGCGGGTGCGATCTATGACCTCGTGGGACGCCCACAGAGACCCACCAGGTCAGAAAAGGCCTCACCGGGGAGAGGTGGTACGGGGGTTCCTACCTCGACCCCTCGGGCCCAGCCGCATCCACGTACCGGCGCAGGGACTCGAACGATCCGCTGAGCCGCTCGAGGGCCTCGGCGACGATCGCCGGGGTGTGGGCCGCCGACAGGAACATGTTGTGGTAGGGATGCATGTAGACCCCACGGTCAATGGCGTCCCCGGTGAAGAACTTCCCGAGTGAGAAGTCGGTGTCGCCCTCGAAGAGGACCATGGGAAGCTGGGGGGGCCCGGTCTGGCGGAGAGAGAACCCGTTGGCCGTGGCCAGCTCCTCGAGTCCGGCTCTGAACTGCTGTCCGGTCGCGGTCAGCATCTCGGGCAGGCCGATCTCGTCGGCCACCGCCAGGGTCTCGCAGGCCGCGGCCATGGCCACACCGCCGTACCAGAACGAGCCCGTGGCGTAGACCCGACGGGCGGCGTCCCGCAGATCCTCCCGTCCGACCACGGCGGAGATGGCGTAGCCGTTGCCGAGGGCCTTGCCCCAGGCGCTCAGGTCGGGATCCACCGACAGGCGTTCCCAGCTCCCACCGCGGGCCAGGCGCAACCCGGCCCGTACCTCGTCGATCATCAGGACCGCCCCGGCCCGGTCACACGCCCGGCGCAGGCCCCGGGCGAACTCGGTGGTGGGAAGCTCCTGGTCCACGAACGTGTCGTGCCGGAAGGGGCTCACCATGATTCCGGCCAGATCATCTCCCGCCCTGGCAACCGCTTCCGCCACCGATTCGAGGTCGTTGTACCGGTAGTGCAGCAGGTGGGCACGGTCCTCGGCCGGTACCCCGGCGTCCGACGGCGTGCACCATGGAGCGGCACCGTGGTAGGCACCCCGGGCCACCAGGATCTTGCGCCTACCCGTGGCCGCTCTGGCGATCGTCGTGCACAGGGTGGTGGCGTCGGTGCCGTTCTTGGTGAACATCGCCCAGTCCGCGTGGCCGATTCG
Organism: Acidimicrobiia bacterium; assembly: GCA_026983855.1. Taxonomy (GTDB): domain Bacteria; phylum Actinomycetota; class Acidimicrobiia; order Acidimicrobiales; family Poriferisodalaceae; genus DRKF01. The sequence continues at coordinate 630 of JALSTE010000690.1, read as the reverse complement.
CTCCACGAGGGCCTCGGCCAGCTCGACCCAGCGGGCCGTCGGACCGCTGAAGCAGTCCCCCTTCCGACGCTGCCGCTCGGCGGCCGCCTCCACCCGGGGGTGCCCCATCCCCAGCAGGTTCGGCCCGTATCCGCACATGAAGTCGATGAGTTCATTGCCGTCGACGTCGGTCACGTGGGCCCCGGTCCCCGATTCGAAGAAGCGGGGATGGGCGCGTGTCGTCAGCGCACCGTGGCCGTAGACACCGCCGGGCACGACCAACTTGGCGGCGGCCTCCAGTCGTTCACTGTTCTCTCTGCGGCGGGTCACGTCGTTGTTCTCCCATGTCCGGTCGTCGGAGGGCAACATGGCCCGCGGCCATCCGGCTGAACAGCCACGGGACCGGATCCGACGACGCCTCGGGCCACAGCATGACCCTCCCCTCCACCGGGCACCAGTCGGAGAACCCGCCGATCTATGACACCGAAGGACGCCCACAGCGACCCACCAGGTCAGAAAAGGGGTGGGGGGAAGGCGGGATCCCGCCGTCGGTCACATACCGGGGCCGGGGGTCACCTCGATACCGGTCAGTCCCGGCTCCTCCAGAAGCGCCGGACCCGAGGCGTTGAGTATCAGCCCCGGGGCCGGGGA
>JALSTE010000689.1 GCA_026983855.1 Acidimicrobiia bacterium | reverse complement strand
CCTCCAGCAGAGCCGCACAACCTTCCGCCACGTCCTGCGCGACGGCGCCTTCGGGGAGCTGTGGGTGGGTGGTGAGCGGCCCCGACGCTGGGAGCACGTCTTCGCCTCGATCCAGTCCATATCGGCTGCCGCGGGCCGCTCCGACGGTCCGGCCATCGACCCCGACCGGTTCGACGTGGTGATCGTGGACGAGTTCCACCACTCCGCCGCCGCTGGCTACACGGCCCTGCTGAACCACCTGCGCCCCCGCCACCTCCTGGGCCTGACCGCCACCCCCGAGAGGGCCGACGGACTGGACATCCTGAGATGGTTCGGCGGTCGGGTGGCGGTGGAGCTGCGGCTGTGGGACGCCCTGGACCAGGGCCTGCTGTGCCCCTTCCACTACTTCGGGGTCCACGACTCCACCGACCTGCGGGAGGTGGGCTGGCGTCGGGGCCGGGGTTACGACCCCTCCGAGCTGACCGACGTCTACACCGCCGACGACATCTGGGTCTCCAAGGTGCTCAGGACGGTGAGGGACAAGGTGGCCGACCCCCGTTCCATGAGGGCCCTGGGGTTCTGCGTGAGCATCGACCACGCCCGCTTCGTGGCCTCCCGGTTCCGCCGGGCCGGGATCGAGGCCCGGGCCGTCACCTCCGCCACCCCCTCGGAGGACCGCCGCCGGGCCCTGGCCGACCTCCGCGAGGGCAGGGTGCAGGCCCTGTTCACCGTGGACCTGTTCAACGAGGGGGTCGACCTCCCCGACGTGGACACGGTGCTGATGCTGCGACCCACCGAGAGCGCCACCATCTTCCTCCAGCAACTCGGGCGGGGACTACGCCGGGCCGAGGGCAAGGACGTCCTCACCGTCCTGGATTTCGTGGGCCACCACCGCCGCGAGTTCCGGTTCCACGAGCGCCTCGGGGTGCTCACCGGACGCACCCGCCGCCAGCTCGAGTCCGATGTGGAGGCGGGCTTCCCCTACCTCCCCGCCGGCTGCGTGCTGGACCTGGACCCCGTGGTCAGCGCGGTGGTGCTGGCCAACCTGCGGGACGCCCTGCCCACCGGGTGGAGGCAGAGGGTGGCCGAACTCCGGAGGCTGGGGGACGTGGGCCTGGCCGGGTTCCTGGACCACACCGGGCTGGATCTGGGCGACGTCTACCGACTCAACCGCACCTGGACCGAACTGCGACGGGCCGCCGGACTGCCCACGGCGGAGGCGGCCCCGGGGGAGGCCCGGGTCGGACGGGGTCTCTCCCGCCTGGCCCACCTCGACGACGACGAGCGCATCGAGCAGTACCGACGCTTCCTGTCCCTGCCCGCTCCCCCGCCCACGGTGGCCCTCGACGAGCGGACCCGGCGGCGAATCCAGGGGCTGGTGATGACCCTGCTGAACCCCGACAAGGGGGAGTACGCCTCCCTGGACGAGGCCACCGCCGCCCTGTGGTCCCACGAGGCCCTGAGGGCCGAGCTGGGGGAGCTGCTGCCCCTGCTGGGCGGACAGGCGGTCCACCTGTCCCTGCCCCTGGGCCTGCTGCAACCGGTGCCCCTGGCCGTGCACGCCGCCTACAACCAGCCCGAGATCCTGGCCGCCTTCGGGATCTCGACGGTGTCCGAACCCCGGAGGGTGCGCGAGGGCGTCTACCACGACCGGGCCAGCGGCACCTACCTGCTGTTCGTCACCCTGCGCA
>JALSTE010000688.1 GCA_026983855.1 Acidimicrobiia bacterium | reverse complement strand
TGTCCCCGAAACCGTTGTCCCCGAAACCGTTGTCCCCGAAACCGTTGTCCCCGAAACCGTTGTCCCCGAGACCCTGGTCCTCGAACAGCCGGGGGAAGACCCGTGAGACCTTGGCCATGAGGTACTCGCCGTAGGTGCCCTCGAACTCATGTACCGAGGCCCCGTCCCAGCGCCCGGTCGGGCCCGGGCCCGAGGCTCCTGACCCGCCGGGATCGATGAGGGGCACCACCCTGGCGTCCCAGCCCGGGTCGAAGAAGAACGGGAACGACAACCGACCCTCCGATGTGGGACTCACCACCCGGTGGGGGGTGGAGATGTAGACACCACCGGTGAGGCGCTCGAGCATGTCGCCGATGTTGCACACGAAGGTCCCCGGGATCGGGGGGGCCGGGACCCACTCCCCTCCCACCTTCACCTCCAGACCGCCGGAGTGATCCTGGTGGAGGATGGTCAGCAGCCCGTAGTCGGTGTGCTCCCCGACCCCCCAGCCCCCGTCCTCGGGATTGGTGGGTGGGTAGTGGAAGATACGGAACAGAACGGTCGGATCAGAGGTCAGTCTGGAGGACACGGCCCCGGGATCCAGACCCAGCCCCACCGAGATGGCCCGGACCAGGGAATGCCCCAGTGAGGTGAGGGCCGCGATGTACTCCAGGACCACCGGGCCCAGTGCTGCCGGACGCCGGGGAAACAGGTTCGCCCCGTGGAGGGGTGTGCGGGCCCTGACCCGGGGGTGGTCGGTCCCCAGCTCGGTCCCGAGATAGAGGCCCTCCTTGGCGTCGGGTCGACCCGAGGTGAGCTCGGCCCCGGTCGGGAACCAACCCCGCCAGGCCCGGCCACCGCGTTCCATGGCCACCTCGGCCTTCTCCTCGGGGGGCAGGGAGAAGAACTCCCGGGCCAGTCCCTCCAGGGTCCGGACCATCCCGGGGTCCACGCCGTGCCCGGTCACGTAGAAGAACCCGACCTCCCGACAGGCCCGGTCGATCCCGGTCGCCGCCTCCCGCGGGTCATCCCCCGCCACCAGGGCCGAGATGTCGATCACGGGGAGGTCGGGACGACTCATGGTCCGACGATAGGGGAGAGGCGGGGGTCCCACCCCCTGGCTACGGTGTCGACGTGCTCAGGGATCTCGTCGCCGCCGACCTGGAGTTGCTGGCCGACCACCTGGCCTCATCCCTGGTGGGTCCGGTGGCCGACCCCTTCGCGCCCGAGATGGTGGTGGTGCCCTCGGTCGGGGTCCGGAGCTGGCTGAGCCAGAGGCTGGCCCACATGCTGGGTTCCGCCGGTGGCCACGACGGGGTCACCGCCAACATCGCCTTTCCCCTCCCGGGCCGGTTGCGGCGTCTGTTGCTGGCCCGGCCCGACGGGTCGCCCGACCCCTGGGACGAGGGCTCCATCACCTGGACGATCCACGAGTTGCTCCTGCGCCCGCCCCGGGGTCTCGACCTGGGCCCGGCCGGGATCAAACCGGCCGGGGCCACCTGGTACCAGAGGGCGGCCCGGCTGGCCCGCCTGTTCGACCACTACCACGTGCACCGTCCGGAGATGATCCGCAGATGGGCCGGCAAGGCCGGGCATGACCCCTCCCTGGGGGTCCGGGCCTGGCAGGCCGCCCTGTGGTGGACGGTGCGGGAACGTGTTGGCCGCCCCAGCCCCCCCGAACTCCTCCCGGCGGCCCTGGAGCGTCTACGCCAGGAAGGGGCGGGTCCCGACCTGCCACCCCGGCTGCACCTGTTCGGGTTCTCCTCCCTGACCCCGGACCTGATCTCCCTGGTGGCCGCGGCCGGGGAGGGTGGGGACGTCGACCTGTACCGCCTGCGGCACTGTCCCGAGCCGTCCCACCCCCTGGCCACCTCCTGGGGTCGCCAGTCGGTCACCTTCGAGCGTCTCCTGGACCGGTTGGCCCCGGACCGGCAGGTGAGGGAACCGGACCCCCCTGCCACCTCCCCCGACCCCCCGCCGGAGGGCCCGGTGCTGTCCCGCCTCCAGTCCGACATCCGCCGGGGGCGACCGGACCCCCCGCCGCTGGGGGGCGACGGTTCCGTGCAGGTCCACGGGTGTCCGGGTGATACCCGGCAGGTGGAGGTGCTTCGCGACGCCCTGCTCCACCTCCTGGCCCGGAACCCCGATATCGACGAGTCCGACATCGTCGTCCTGTGCCCGGACCTGGAGAGGTTCGCCCCGCTCATAGAGGGGGTGTTCGGCGCTCCGGCCTCCCCCGACGGCCCACCCCGTCTCCGTTACCTGCTGAGCGAGCGGCGCCCCGGTTGGAGCGATCCCATGGTGGCGGCGGCCTCGGCCCTACTTGCCCTGGTCGGGGGTCGCCACCGCACGTCCGACGTGCTGGATCTCCTGGCCCTGGACGCGGTTTCCCGTCGCTTCTCCCTGGAGCCCGAGGAGCTGGAAACCCTCACCGGGTGGCTGAGGGAGACCGGCGTGGCCTGGGGTCTGGACACCGGCGATCGGGCCAGTTGGGGGTTGACGGGGCTGGCCCAGAGCACCTTCGCGGCCGGGATGGACCGCCTCCTCACGGGGACCGTCACCTCACCGGGGGCCCTGGAGGTGGGTCCCGGAGGGGTCGTCCCCCGTCCGGTCCCCGGCGACCGCAACCCCCTGGTGGGGACGGCCTGGGCCTTCCTCGCCACCCTGGTCCGGATAGAGCAGATGTTCGGGGGGGAGAGGACCCTGGCCGCTTGGGTGGAGGCCCTGGAGCGGGCCACGGTCATGGTGGCTGCTCCCGATCCCGATGACGTCGACGACGGGGACCGTCTGGGCTCCATCCTCTCCGACATGGTCCGGGAGGCGGAGCCGGGGTCGGACGGTGATCCCGGGGTGATGGACCTGGCCGAGTTCCGGGCCGCGGTGGAGGCCCGCCTGGAGCCCCGGGTCGGGGGGGCGTACTTCGGTACCGGCCAGGTCACCTTCGCCTCCCCGGCCTCGCTGGCGGTGGTCCCCCGGGCCGTGGTGTGTCTCCTGGGTCTCGACGACGATGCCCTCCCCGCCGGGGACGTCGACGGGGACGATCTCCTCTCCCTCGATCCCCGGGAGGGGGACCGTGACCCCCGGGTGGAGAACCGTGGGCTGTTGCTGGACGCGCTCATGGCGGCCCGCCGGCACCTGGTCATCACCTATGGGAACCACGACCTGGCCCGCAACCGTCCCCGCCCCCCGGCGGTGCCCGTGGCCGAGTTGATCGACCTGGTCCCGGGAACCACCGGTGGTCCGGTCGTGAGCCATCCACGGCATCGTTTCGACCCCGGTAACTTCGCCCCCGGGAGCCCCTGGGGTTTCGATCCCGGGGCCCTGAGGGCGGCCCGGGCCTCCCTCATCGGCGTGGACGTGGCCCGGGAGCGGCGCCGGACCCGTCAGGAGGACCGCCGCCTGGATCCCACCATCGGGGGAGGACGGGGGTCGGTCGTCGATCTGGGCGGACTGCTGCGATTGCTGCGGCGCCCCTCCGCCACCTATCTGACTGAGGCCGTCGGGGTGAGGCTGAGCTCACCGGGGGAATCGGCCCCAGACCTGATCCCGGTGGCGGTGGACGCCCTCACCCGCTGGCGACGTGACTCCCGGTTGCTGGATCTGATCGACGAGTCCGGGGGCCACTCCTCCCCCGAGTCGCTGATCTCCCGCTGGCGGGTGGTGGAGAGGTCGGGGGGGACCCTGCCCCCCGGGCCCCTGGGCGAGGTGGAGCTGGACGCCACCGTGGAGAGGGTGGCCCCGCTTGTGGCCGCCGTGGTTGAGGTGCTGTCCGGCCCAGTCGGGGAACGCGATTTCGTGGAGATCGAGCTGGATCTCGCCCCCGACCAGGCCGGGGACGTGTCCACCCTGGTGGGTCGGTGCGGATTCCGCCCCGGTTTCGGACCGGTGCGCATGGTGGCCGGCAAGGAGCCCGTCGACCACGTCCTGGAGGCGTGGCTGGACCTCCTGGCCCTGACCGCGGTACGGCCCGAAAACGACTGGGCCGCCCTGGCCGTGTGCCGGCGGGACACCAATGGCAAGAAGTCGTCGGCGGTGACCTGGCACCGCAAGGTGGCCGGGGACACCCCCGGTGAACGGCTGGCCACCGCCCGGGCCACCCTCACCCAACTGGTCGGAATCCACCGGACGGGCCTGCTCGAACCCCTCCCCATCTTCGGGCGCACCTCCCGCCTGCTGGCCCAGGGTCGACTCTCCGACGCCCGTAAGAAGTGGCTGGGGCACAACGGAAGCGGGGAATCCAACCAGGCCGAGGTGGTGGCCGTCTGGGGCCGGCTCGACTTCGAGGACCTTCTGGCCCTGCCGGTCCTGGAGGGGGACCCCCCCGGTGTGGGGGGCTCCCGGGTGGAGCGTTGGGCCCATTGGTTGTGGAACCTGGTCGAGGCCTCCACGGTGGCCCCCCGATGACCCCCTTCGACCTCAGCGGCCCCCTACCCCGGGGGCGGTGCGCCATCGAGGCCAGCGCCGGCACCGGCAAGACCTTCACCCTGGTGAATCTGGCGGTGAGGTTCCTGGCCGAGACCACCACGGCGGTGTCCGAACTCCTCCTGGTGACCTTCACCCGAGCCGCGGCGGCCGAGTTGGAGGAGAGGCTGCGGGACCGGCTCCGGGAGGTCCACGATCTCCTGAGCGATCCCCCCGGCACCGACCCGCTCGATGAGGTGGTGGGTCACCTGGCCGGTTTGGACCGCACGGTGGTCACCTCACGGCTCCGGACCGCCCTGGCCGATTTCGACACCGCCCGGATCTCGACCATCCACGGCTTCTGTCAGAAGGCCCTGGCCTCCCTGGGATCGGAGGGCCCCGTCGAACCCGGCCTGAGAGTGGGTCGGGTCACCGGGGAACTGGTGACCGAGGTGGTCAACGACCTGGTGGCCCGGGCCGCGGCCGGACTGGACCCCGACATTCCCGCCGAGCTGGTGGCCGACCTGCGGTTCTCGAGTCTGGAGGATGACGTCAACAGGGCGGTCTCCTCCTCGGGGCTGGCCATACGCCCCCACCAGGAGGGGGACGGGGCGGGGGAGGTGGCCCGGGCCCAGGCCCGTCTGGTCGCCCGGGCCGCCGAGGAGGTCCGGAGGCGCCGAACCGCCGGTGGGGTCCTGGACTTCGATGATCTCCTGGCCCGCACCCTCGAGGCGGTCCGCGACCCGCAAGGCAGGGCCAACCGGATATTGCGGGGGCAGACCCGGGTGGCCCTCGTCGATGAGTTCCAGGACACCGATCCGGTCCAGTGGCAGATCTTCTCCCGCCTCTTCCCCCCCGGGGACCGGGATCGCTCCCTCGTCCTGGTGGGGGACCCCAAGCAGTCGATATACCGTTTCCGGGGGGCCGACGTGGAGACCTACGTGGCCGCCACCGGGGACCCCACCACCGAGAGGTTCTCCCTGGGGGTCAACTGGCGCAGTGACGGGGCCCTGATCGAGGCCCTGGGGTCGGTGTTCGGGGGGGCCGGGTTCGGTCCCGGCATCGGGTTCCGCCCGGTGGAGGCCTCCCCGGGGGCCGGGGAGCGTCGAATGTCCATCGTCACCGGTGGTACGGCTCCTCCGGTGATCCTTCGCCGGTTGCGTGTCGACAACCTTCCCGGAGCCGAGGGGGACATCAAGGCCCCCTGGGCCCAGAGGGAGGTCTTCGCGGATCTGGGCCGGGTGATCGCCTCCACCCTGGCCTCGTCCTTCATCCCCGAAGGAGCCATGAGAGCGGTCCGACCCGCTGACGTGGCCGTCCTGGTCAAGAGCCACGCCGACGCCGCCCTGGCCCGCGAGGCCCTCGGGGCCGCCTCGGTCCCCGCCGTGGTCCAGAGCGGGGGCCGGGTCACCGAGTCGGAGGCCGCCGTGCAGTGGTACCGACTCCTGGCGGCCATGGCCCGGCCCACCGACCCGAGCCGGGTGAGGGCGGTGGCCGCCGGCTGGTTCCGGGGGCTGTCCCTCCGAGAGGTGGTGGCCATGACCGAGGATGAGGTCCTGGCCCTGGGCCTGGAACTGGTCCGCTGGGGTGAGGTCCTCTCCGAGAGCGGTTTCGCGGTCCTGGCCCGGAGGGTTCTGTCCGACAGCGACGTGGTGACCAATCTCATGGGCGAGCCCGATGGGGAGCGCCACGTCACCGACCTCGAGCACCTGGCCGAACTCATGCACGAACGGACCCGGGGCCGGGCCATCGGACCCGTCGCCGCCGTCTCGGTGTTCGAGGACCTCCTGGCCGAGTCCACCGTCGGTGACTCCGAGCTCTACGAGAGGAGGATGTCCTCGGGGTCCGACGCGGTGCAGATAATGACCATCCACTCCGCCAAGGGGCTGGAGTTCCCGATCGTGGCCTGCCCCACCATGTGGCGGCGGTCGGCCAAGAGCTTCGACCGGCTCTTCCACGACCCCGAGGACGGCACCCCCTGTCTGGACGTCTACCCGGCGACCTCTCCGGCCGCGCTGGCGTGGCCCGACGCGAAGAGCGCCAGGGCCCGGGGTCGGCTGGGACGGGCCGAGCAGATGGCCGAGGGACTGAGGCTGGCCTACGTGGCTCTCACCCGGGCCCGTCACCAGGTGCTGCTGTGGTGGCCCGACGTGGAGAAGGCCCACGACCAGGCGGCTCTGGGACGCCTGTTGTTCGCCCGTCCTCCGCTGGTGGAGCGCCCCCCCGATCTGGCCGGGGCCAAGATACCCGAGGCGGACTTCGAGGTTCTGGATGAGATTCTCCGGGACCTCAGCGCCCGCACCGGTGGGCTGATATCGGTTTCCGACGTCGGGGAGAGGCTCCCTGGGACCACGACCCTGCCACCGACCCTGGCCGGGGGCTCGGGAGCGGGGAGCGTGGCGGACGGGTCATCCCTCACCGTCGCCCGTCTGGACCGCCCCCTGGACCAGACCCCCCATCGCTGGTCGTTCACCTCACTGGCCCGGACCGTCACCTGGGACCGCCCGACCGGTCGCGTCCCCGTCGACGATGACCCGAGCCTCGGCGACGCCGGGGCCGGGGATGAGTTCCTGGCCTCCGGCGCCGGGGACCCGGCGGTACCCAGCCCCGGTCCCCCTGAGGCCCGGTCGGTGTTGCTGCGGGAGGGGGGCGGAACCGGATTCGGCACCCTGGTCCACTCGGTGCTGGAGCACCTGGACTTCGGAACCCCCGATCCGGAGGGCGAGATCCGGCGGATCGTCGCCGATCAGGGCGGCTGCGACGTGGAGCTGGGCGAGCCCCTGGCGGCGGCCATCACCACCCCCCTGGGTCGGATGTTCGGGCATCTGCGACTGGCCGACATCAGCCCGGCCGACCGGTTGGACGAACTGGACTTCGAGTTGCCCCTGGCCCCCGGGGGCCGGAGGCCGACGCTGGGCTCGATCGGTCGGCTCATCGCCGGTCACCTCGATGGCGATGATCCCCTGCTGGGCTGGGCCCGGACCCTGGGGTCGGAGGAGGTGGGGGCACCGGTGGACCTGGCCGGATACCTCACCGGATCCATCGACCTGGTGATGAGGCTCCCCGGGGATGGCCACCCCCGTTTCGTGGTGGCCGACTACAAGACCAACCGGCTGGGCCCCCGGGGGGAACCCCTTCAGTTGTCCGCCTACCACCCCGACCGCCTGCCCGGGGCCATGGCCGAACACCACTATCCCCTTCAGGCGCTGCTCTACCAGGTGGCCCTCCACCGTTTCCTGCGCTGGCGGATGGTCGACTACGACCCCCGTCGTCACCTGGGTGGTGTCGCCTATCTCTTCATCCGGGGAATGATCGGACCGGAGGCCGTCCTGGCCGAGGGGAGGGTGCACGGGGTCTTCGCCTGGCGACCCCCGGTGGAGCTGATCAGCTCCCTGAGCGACCATCTGGACGGGAGGACGGACCGTGGCTGAGCCTCTCCCAGCCACCGTCCCCCCGGAGGTGTCGTTCCTGGCCCCGTTCGTGGAGGCCGGGGTCTTCGGTCCCCTCGAGGTGGGG
>JALSTE010000687.1 GCA_026983855.1 Acidimicrobiia bacterium | reverse complement strand
CACAGGCCCCCGGTCTCACAAAAACCGGACAACCCCCCATCTGTGAAACCGGAGGACCACCACACAGGCCCCCGGTCTCACAGATCCAGGGGCCGGGTCAATCCTCGGCGGAACCCTCGGCCTCGCGTCGACGAATCTCCTCCACCACCGACTCGTCGGCCAGGGTGGTCGTGTCTCCCAGGGCCCGGCCCTCGGCCACGTCCCGCAGGAGGCGCCTCATGATCTTTCCCGACCGGGTCTTGGGGAGATCGGGAACCACGATGACGACCCGGGGCCGGGCTATGGGGCCCAGCTTCTTGGCCACGTGCTGACGGATCTCCTCCCGCAGCTCGTCGCTGGTGGTCGCCGTTCCCCTCAAGATGACATAGGCGATGATCGCCTGGCCCGTGGTGGGATCGGCGGCACCCACGACCGCGGCCTCGGCCACCGCGGTGTGATCGACCAGAGCCGACTCCACCTCCGCCGTGGAGATCCGGTGACCCGAGACGTTCATGACGTCGTCCACCCGACCCAGAATCCAGATGTAGCCGTCCTCGTCGATCTTGGCCCCGTCCCCGGCGAAGTACCGGCCCTCGTACTCCGACCAGTAGGTCTCCATGTACCGTTCGGGATCTCCCCAGATCCCCCTCAGCATGGAGGGCCAGGGCTCGGTGATGGTCAGATAGCCACCCCCCACCTCCACCCGGTTCCCGGCGTCGTCCACCACCTCGGCCGTGGTCCCCGGAAGGGGGAACGTGGCTGAACCGGGCTTGGTCGGGGTGACCCCCGGGAGGGGGGTGATCATGTGAGCTCCCGTCTCGGTCTGCCACCAGGTGTCCACGATCGGACACCGGCCACCACCGATGTGCTCGTGGTACCACATCCAGGCCTCGGGATTGATGGGCTCACCCACCGTTCCCAGGACCCTGAGGCTGGACAGGTCGTGCTTCTCGGGCTCCTGCTCCCCCCACTTCATGAACGTCCGGATGGCGGTCGGGGCGGTGTAGAGCTGGGTCACGCCATAGCGTTCGACGATGTCCCACAGACGGTCCCGGCCCGGTGTGTCGGGGGTCCCCTCGTACATCACCTGGGTGCAGCCGTTGTTCAGAGGGCCGTAGACGATGTAGCTGTGACCGGTCACCCAGCCGATGTCGGCGGCACACCAGTAGACGTCGGTATCGGGGTGGAGATCGAACACGTACTTGTGGCTGAACGCCACCTGGGTGAGATAGCCCCCCGTGGTGTGCATGATGCCCTTGGGCTTGGCGGTGGTACCCGACGTGTAGAGCAGGTACAGCAGGTCCTCACTGTCCATCTCCTCGGGGGGACAGTCCTCCGACGCCCCGTCTATGAGGTCGTGGTACCAGTGGTCCCGCCCCTCGGCCCAGTCGATGTCCTGCCCGGTACGCCGGACCACCACGACGTCGGTGATCGAATGGGTGTTGGCCAGGGCCACGTCGCAATTGGCCTTGAGCGGTGAGGGTGCCCCTCGACGGAAGCCACCATCGGCGGTGATGAGAACCTTGGCCTCGGCGTCGTTTATCCGATCGGCCAGGGCGTCGGGCGAGAACCCGCCGAAAACCACCGAGTGGACGGCACCGATACGGGCACAGGCGAGCATGGCCACCGGAAGTTCAGGGATCATGGGCATGTAGATCGCCACCCGGTCCCCCCGGTTCACTCCCAGTGACT
>JALSTE010000686.1 GCA_026983855.1 Acidimicrobiia bacterium | reverse complement strand
CGACCCCGACAGCGACTTCGAGGGCTGGCTGCTGTCGATCGTGTCGCCGAGCCGTCTCCCGGTGATCCTGGAGAGCATGCTCGATCCCGTCGACTTCCTCTCCCCCCACGGCCTGCGGTCGCTGGCTCGTCGCCATCTCGAACGCCCTTTCGTGCTCGAACTGGAGGGCCTGCGGGCCGCTGTGGACTACGAGCCGGCCGAATCCAACTCGGGGCTGTTCGGGGGTAACTCGAACTGGCGGGGTCCGGTGTGGTTCCCACTCAACTACCTGCTCATCGAGGCGCTGAACCGGTTCCACCACTATCTCGGTCCCGGTTTCAGGGTGCCCTTCCCCACCGGTGGCGATCGGAGGTTGGACCTGGGGCACGTGGCCAGTGAGCTGTCCGAGCGCCTGGTCTCGATCTTCGTCGATGACCTCAACGGCCGGCGGCCGGTCTTCGGTGGGATCGAGCGCTTCCAGACCGATCCCGAATGGCACGACCACCTCCTGTTCCACGAGTACTTCCACGGTGATTCAGGGGCGGGGTTGGGGGCGTCACACCAGACCGGCTGGACCGGTCTGGTGGCCAGGCTGATCGTCGATGGCGCCCACCCACGGGCCCCCCGTTCCCCCGCCGCACACTGACCCCGAAGCTCCGAAATCGCTCCTTCGGGGCATTTAGTCGGTTAGCGACCGGGTTCTTCCCGCTGAACCGGATTCCACCCGTCCGGTGGCCCACAAGGGGAGGAACAGATGATCACCAAGAGGGTCCTGGCCGACGGAAGCACGCGGATCACGTTCAGCGTGGAGGACCCGAGACCCGTGTCGGTGGTGGGCGACTTCAATGGATGGGATCCCATGGCCCATCCACTGGTGCGCCGGTCCAACGGTCGCCGGTCGGTGGCGGTGGTGCTGGCCCCGGGTACGTCCGTGAGGTTCCGCTACCTCGCCGATGGAGGCGAGTACTACGACGACCCCCACGCCGACGGAATGGAACCGAACACCGTCGGCGGATCCGACTGTGTGGTGTTTGCCGTCGCCACCGGGCCCGGTGGCCGGTGAGCGACCGCCCAACCGTCGAGGGCCCCACGGTGATGTTCGTGACCGCCGAGTTCTCCCCCGTGGTCAAGGTCGGTGGTCTGGGTGAGGCCTGCGCCGGTCTGGTGTCCGCCCTGAGGGACCTCGACGTGGAGATGCACGTCGTGCTGCCCGACTACGGCCGCCATCCCATGGACCACGAGGTCCGGGAGCGCCTCGGTGTCCCGCCGTGGGTGGGTGAGGCCTTCGTCCGTCACGGCCGGGTGAGGGGTGTGAACGTCACAATGGTGGACGTGGGCGGAATCGAACGTCCCCATCCCTATGTGGATCCCGACACCGGTGAGGGCTGGGAGGACAACGACCATCGGTTCTTCGCCTTCTGCGCCGCGGTGGCGGAACTGATCGCACTCGATCGCCCCGACGTGGTGCATCTCAACGACTGGCACGCCGCCGGGGTGGCCGCATTCACCGAGGACCTCCCGCCCACGGTTCTCACCCTCCACAACGCGGCCCACCAGGGGTGGGCCGACCCGGGGTGGCAGGCCCTCATGGGTTCCCGGGGCCCGTGGTTCGATCACCTCGGGATGACCAACGCCCTGGTCGGAGGTATCAGGGCGGCCGATGCCGTGGTCGCCGTCAGTCCGTCCTACGCC
>JALSTE010000685.1 GCA_026983855.1 Acidimicrobiia bacterium | reverse complement strand
CACCGGCCCCACCCTCCGCTCCGCCGTCGGCCCCGGCCCCACCCTCCGCTCCGCCGTCGGCCCCGGCCCCACCCTCCGCTCCGCCGTCGGCCCCGGCCTCTCCTCCGGCGTCGGGTTCGCCGGTTCTGGCCGCGGCCCTGGCGACGCGGACCCCGGCCGGGGGACCTTCGTTCCGGGTCCCCGAGCCCGATCTGGACACCGGCCCGCCCTATACGCTCAAGCGACCCCCCGTGGCCCGGGCGGCGGTGGCCGGCAACATGCAGGCCGCGGTGGCCACACCGATGTTCCGGGTGACGACCCGTGTGGATCTGGGCCCCCTGGGCGCCGAGGCCCACCGTCGGGAACTCTCGTTCACGGTGCTGCTGGCCCGGGCCTGCGCCCTCACGGTTCGTGAATTCCCCGACTTCAACTCGGCCTGGACCCGTCACGGCATCGCCCACCGGGAGAGGGTCGACGTGGGAATCGCCGTGGACTCCGACCGCAGTCTGATCACACCGGTTCTCAGGGATGCGACCCGCCCGGTGTCCGAACTGGCCGAGGACTGGCGGATTCTCGCCGACCAGGCCCGCCGCCACCGTCTCCCGCCCGAGAACTACCGAGGGGCCACCTTCTACCTCTCCAATCTGGGGGTGTTTCCCGGGGTCGAGCAGTTCGACGCCGTGGTGCCCCTGGGCGCGGCGGCGATTCTGGCCGTGGCCGCCCCGGGACCCGATGGCCTCACCGCCCTCACCCTCACCGCCGACCACCGGGTCGTGTTCGGGGCCGACAGCGCCCGATTCCTGGCCGGCCTGACCGGGCGTCTGGGCGATCCCGCGGTGATCGCGACCGGCTGACCGTACGTCGGGGTCCACCACGGCCCGAAACCCCCTTCTCTGGCCTGGACGGACGCCATGGGCGTCCGTCCAGGCCAGAGATCGGGAGGGGCTGGGGGATTTCGGGCCGACCACCCCGGGCCAGCGGTCGTGGAAATGGCGAGGGTGTCGCACTCAGAACCTGACAGACTCGCCTGCCCATGAGCATCGACGTGGCCGGACTGAGTTTCGAGTACCCCGACGGCACCCCGTCGGTGTCGAGCCTCTCATTCCGGGCCCGGTCGGGCGAGATCACCGCGGTGGTCGGACCCAACGGGGCGGGCAAGACCACCCTGTTGGAACTCATCGCCGGTCGTCTCACCCCCACCGAGGGAAACATCACGGTCGAGGGCGAGCTTGCCTACATGACGCAGAATCCCGGCTTCGGGTCCGACGGGACGGTGACCGTGGCGGAGGCCCTGGCCCTGGGCCTGCCGGACGGAACAGCCGAGTGTTTCCACCGGCTGCGGGACCTGTACGAGCGCTCCGGGGAGGATGTCGAGGCGGCCATGGCCCTCGGCGAGGCCCTGGAAGACTGGAGCGCCCTGGGGGGTCATGAACTCGAGGCGGCGTTCGACCGGATCACCCGGTCGGTGCTCGGGCGGGGGTTCGAGGAGTCGGCCGATCGTCCCCTCGATCAGCTCTCGGGGGGAGAGCGCAAGCGGCTGATTCTGGGTTCGTTTCTGGTCTCGCCGGTCCCCACGCTGCTACTGGACGAGCCGGACAACTTCCTGGACCTCAATGGCAAGGCCTGGCTGGAGGGGGAACTCCGAACCCTGGACAAGACGGTGCTGCTGGTGTCCCACGACCGGACCCTGCTCAGCACGGCGGTGGACCGCATGCTGGTGCTCGAGCACAACGGGGCCTGGATGCACGGTGGAACCTACGTCACGCTGTCCCGGGCCCGCCGGGAACGGGCCGAGCGTCTGGCCCGGGATCTCGATCGTTGGCACAACGAGGAACGACGGCTGTACCGCTTCTACAAGACCATGAAGCAGCGGGCGTCGATCAGTCCCGACCTGGCCAGCCGGGCGAAGGCCGCCCAGACCCGGTGGGAACGATTCCGTGATGCGGGACCACCCCTGGCCCCACCCCCCGAGCGGGAGATCACCGTCCGCCTCACGGGGTCCCGCTCGGGCCGGGTCGCGATGAGGGCGGAGAGCCTCGAGGTTCCGGATCTCTTCCTGCCCTTTGATCTGACGGTGTGGAACGAGGATCGGGTCCTGCTGTTGGGCGAGAACGGGGTGGGGAAGTCCACCCTGCTGAAGTTGCTCCGTGAGACCTCGCTCCTACGCGGGGAGGACCTCGATCACAGTCCGGCGAGATTCGGTCCCACGGCCCGGGTCGGGTACTTCTCCCAGGAGAACCGTCTGGACGAGACGGGGGACGACCGGGGGACGCTCCTGGAGTTGGTGGCGGAGAGGTTCGGCAACGAGGAGGCCGCCCGCAGGGTCCTGGGCCGCTACGGCCTGGCCGGGCACGTCCGTCACCACCCCAACGAACTCTCGGGAGGTCAGAGGGCCCGGGTACAGCTGATCATGCTGGAAACCGAGCAACCGAATGTCCTGCTTCTCGACGAACCCACCGACAACCTCGACCTGGAGTCGATCCTGGCCATAGAGGTGGCCCTCTCGGAGTTGGAGGCGACCCTGATCACCATCTCCCACGACCGGGCCTTCGCCCGGGGCTTCAACCGTTTCGTGCTGTTCGACCGGGACGGGCTGGTGGCCGAGACGGACGATCGCGGGCTGGCGTTGGCCGTCGCCTCCCGAAGCGGGTTCTCCGTCCTGGCCGAGCCGGGCCTCCAACTCCTCACCCGGGAAGGTTGAGACCCGTCGTCACACCGCCGGGTGGTGGGCCGGGCCCCCAATCCGGCGGAAATCCCCGGGTCGAGACCCCGAAACCCCCCTTTTCTGGCCTGGACGGACGCCCATGGCGTCCGTCCAGGCCAGAGATCGGGAGGGGGTGGGTTCAGGGATTGGCCTGGAGGAACTGGCTGATGTTGGTCACCAGGATCTCGGGGGCGTCCTCCTGGCAGAAGTGCCCCACCCCCGGCATCTCGACCACCGGGGCCTCGGGCCACAGGGAGCGGAAGTCAGCCATGGCCCGGGCGGGGGGAATGGCCCGGTCCTCCAACCCCTCCAGCAGTATGGCGGGCTTGGCGGTCAGGTCGGCCAGCCCGGTCACCCCCTCGAGCACGTAGTCGCGTATCCGGCCGAGGTAGGCGTCGATCGGGAATTCGTAGGCGCCGACGGCCGAATCGGGGTCGGGGAAGGGGGCGGAGTAGGCCCGGATCCAGCTGTCGTCCACCGCGGCACTGTTCCGGAAGCCGATGATCTTCATGACCGAGAGGATCGTCGAGCCCATGTTGCGCAGCACCTCCTCGGTGCGACCGCTCCGCAGACCCTCACCGACCCAGCGGAACCAGGGCGAGTCCGAAATCTGGGGCACGTCGTCGGCGACCCGCCCGTATCCGGCCAGGCTGTTGGCGTAGACCATGCGCTTCACCCGACCGGGATGACGGACGGTGTACTGGGTGGCGATGACCCCTCCCCAGTCCTGACCCACGAACGTGATGTCATCCAGATCCAGGTGGTCGATCAGCGCCGCCAGGTTCTCCACGTGACTCCGGAGGATGTAGGCCCGGTCCCGGGGGGTCTCGGACTTGCCGAAGCCCATGTGGTCGGGCACCACGACCCGGTTCCGGAGGCTCAACGGGCCGATCATGTGTCGGTAGAGGTAGCCCCAGGTGGGTTCGCCGTGGAGGCACACGACGGGTTCGGCGTCGGCGGGGCCCTCGTCGACGTAGTGCTGTACGAATCCGTGGCCGTCGTAGACGTTGGGGGCGAAGGGAAACGTGCCGTCGAAGGTTTCGTGCAGGGGGATCAAGGCCGTCCTCCGGGTTCGTCGGGCGCCCAGGCGGGGCGGCGCTTGTGCAGGTAGGCGCTCATGCCCTCGGCCGCCTCGGGTCCCTCGAACAGGGCGGCGGAGAGTTCCCCGGTCCAGGTCATGGCCTCCTCGAAGTCCATGGCGGGAACCCGGTTGATCAGCAACTTGGCCGCGGCCAGGGCACCGGGGGCACCCAGGAGCAGGTCGGAGACGATCTCGTTCACGGCGTCGTCGAGTTCCTCCTCGGGCACGGACCGGTTGACCAACCCCATCCGGACCGCATCGGGGGCCGGGAACCGCCGTCCCCTCAGGAACGCCTCGGAGGCGTCGGCCCGGGTCATCCGGGGGAGGCACAGCACGGAGATCATGGCCGGGGCCACCCCCACCCTCACCTCGGTGAACCCGAACCGGGCATGGTCGACGGCGACGGCCAGGTCGCAGGCGGCCACCAGGCCCATGCCGCCCGCCACGGCGTGCCCGGCCACCCGGGCCACCCAGGGCTTGGGGGAGTTGCGGATGCCGGTGAAGATCCCACCGGGGGCGAAGGTCTCCCCCGATGGCTCCCCGCCGGGTGGGGGAGCGCTCCGCTCGCTGAGGTCGGCTCCGGCGCAGAACACGCTTCCCTCGTTGGTGAGGACCACCACCCGCACCCGGTCGTCGCTCTCGACCCGGCCCATGGCGGTGACCAGCTCGGCGGAGAGGGCCCGGCTCAGGGCGTTGCGGTTGTCGGGGTCGGCGAGGGTGATGGTCAGCACCCCGGCCTCCAGCTCGGTCCGGATCCTGTTCCCCTCGCTCCCTCCGGGGGTCACGGCCGGGACCCGGGTTCGGGGACGTCGGTGGGGGGCCCGGCGAAGGCCTGGGCCAGGAGCATCCACTCCCGGGCCGTCTCACCGGTGATCCGCAGATCGGTGTCGTGGGGATGGCGGCGCTGGGTGACCACCAGGCAGAAGTCCACGGCCGGGCCCTCCACCGTCTCGGGCGCGTCGGGTGGGCCGTAGTCCCAGGTGCCGCCCGATGGGGCCTCGAGGCTGACCCGGACCGGGGTGTCGGGGGCCTCCAGGCCGCGGTTGCGGTAGGACCAGTTGCGGGTGATGAAGCCCAGGCGGGCGATGTGACGCAACCGGTCGCTGGCCCGGCGCTCCAGCCCGAGGGCGTCGGCGATGTCCTGGCCGTGGGCCCAGGCCTCCATGAGGCGGGCGGTGAGAAAGGACCTGGCCCCCATCGAGGGTCCGTACCACGGGACCCGGTCGTCCTCGGTGAGGGTGCCGGCGGCCGTGGCCAGCTCCCGGCGGCTCCTCCTCCAGTCGGCGAGCAGTTCGGCCGGTGCCATGGCCCGGTGGCGACCCAGGGTCAGCTCGTCGACGGACATCCCCCCGCCCAGGGCGGCGGACATCAGTTCGGACACCGACCGCCCGAAGGCGTCGGGATCGGTCACGGCCGTGGCGGCGGCGACGTCGAAATAGGCCAGGTGGCCTATCTGGTCGGCGATGGTCCAACCCTCACTCGAGGTCGGGGTGCCCCACTGCCCGGGAGTGAGGTCGGCCACCAGTTCGTCCAGGGACTCCTGCTCGGCCACGAGATCGGCGAGTATCGCCCCGACCCCCCCGTCGGCCTCCCGGTGCCCCGACGCGGAACCCCGGTCGGTCGGTTCGGACTGTTCGGTCACTGTGTCCCCTCACCCGGCCCGGGGACTTGGTACCGCCGAGCCGATGGCAGTACCGTACCGATCGTGGGTCGGAGGGGGCAACACAGGCCCCGGCCGGCGACGACGAGACCGGGAGAAACGGGGAATCCGGTGACCATCGGAAGCGTGCTGAGGAGCCGGCTCGACGTGCGCTCCGAGGACTACCGCCAGAACCTGGCCGCCATGCAGGCCCTGTGGGACGAGGTGGCCGAACAGCTGGCCCAGGTCCCCACCATCGGCGGTGAGCGCTACGTCGACCGCCACCGCCGACGGGGGAAGATGCTCATCCGGGAACGAATCGAGGCCCTGATCGACCCCGACACCCCGTTCCTGGAGCTGAGTCCCCTGGCGGCCTGGGGCACCCAGGACCCGATCGGCGCCGGTTCCGTGTCGGGCATCGGCGTGGTGGAGGGGGTGGAGTGTGCCATCAGCGGATCCGACGTCACCTACCGGGGAGGTTCGGCCAACCCGACCACGGTGGCCAAGGGGGCCCGCTTCCAGGAGATCGCCCGGCAGAACCGCCTCCCGGTGATCAACCTGAACGAGTCGGCGGGGGCGGACCTGCCCCGCCAGGCGGACATCTTCGTGCCTGGTGGGGCCGGGTTCCGCAACCTGACCCAGATGTCGAAGCTGGGCATTCCCTCCATCACCGTGGGATTCGGGCCGGCCACCGCCGGGGGCGCCTACACCCCGGGGATGAGCGACTACACGGTCTTCATCAGGGAGAGGGCGTTCGCCTACCTGGGTGGTCCCCCCCTGGTGAAGATGGCGATCGACGAGATCATCGACGAGGAGAGCCTGGGTGGGGCCGAGATGCACTCCCGGGTCAGCGGCCTGTCGGACTACCTGGCCGTGGACGAGATGGACGCCCTGCGCATCACCCGGGGGATCGTGCGCCACCTCAGGTGGAGGAAACTCGGGCCCGGGCCCACCGAACCGGCTGACGATCCCCTCTACGACCCGGCCGAGCTGCTGGGCTGCGCCTCGGCCGACGTGAGGGTTCCCTTCGAGATCCGCGAGATCTACGCCCGGATCCTCGACGGCAGCCGGTTCGAGGAGTTCAAGCCCCTCTACGGCGACAAACTGGTCTGCGGTTGGGGTTCGATCCACGGCTTCCCCGTCGGACTGCTGGGCAACAACGGGATCCTGTTCTCCGACGAGTCCCGCAAGGGGGCCCAGTTCATCCAGCTCTGCAACCGCACCGACACCCCTCTGGTCTTCCTGCACAACATCACCGGGTTCATGGTGGGGTCCAAGGCGGAACGGGAGGGCATCATCCGCAACGGCGCCAAGCTGATCAACGCGGTGTCGAACTCCACCGTTCCCCACTTCAACCTCATGGTCGGGGCCAGCTACGGGGCGGGCAACTACGGGATGGCGGGACGGGCCTACAACCCCCGCTTCATCTTCTCGTGGCCCAATCACCGGATTGCGGTCATGGGGCCCCGGCAGCTCGCCGGGGTGATGGACATCATCGCCCGCAACGCCGCCGCCGGGCGGGGTATCGAACTCGACGAGGAGGCCGAGCGGGTCCTGGCCGAACGGACCGCGGCCCTGGAGGCCCAGGTGGAGGCCGAGTCCCGGGCCCTGTACGCCACCGGACGACTCTGGGACGACGGCATCATCCACCCCGCTGACTCCCGCACCGTACTGGGCCTGGCCCTCTCGGCCGCCCACAGCAACGTGGTGGAGGGCACCGGCGAGTACGGGGTGTGGAGGCACTGATGAACGACCCGACCGACACTCCCCGAGCCCTCCGGCGCCTGCTGATCGCCAACCGGGGGGAGATCGCGATCCGCATCGCCGGCACGGCCCGACGGATGGGGATCGACACCGTGGGGGTCTTCTCCGCCGCCGACGCCGGGGCCCGACACCCGGGGGAGGTGGACGTGGCGGTGAGACTGGACCCCGGTGGGGAGGCGGGCGACGGTGTCTCCGCCTACCTGGACATCGAGCGGATCCTGGCGGCAGCCGGCTCCACCGGGGCCGACGCCGTCCATCCCGGGTACGGCTTCCTGGCCGAGAACGCCGAGTTCGCCCGACGGGTAATCGAGGCCGGGCTCATCTGGGTGGGACCGCGACCGGACCAGATCGCACTGTTGGGGGACAAACCCGCCGCCAAGGCCGCGGCGGCCGAAGCCGGGGTTCCGACCCTGCCCGCGGTCGAGGTGGACCCCGACGGCGACATGCCCGACGTGGAGTTCCCGGTGCTGGTCAAGGCGGCCGCCGGTGGGGGCGGCCGGGGCATGAGGGTCGTCAACACAGCCGGGGAGCTGGCCGGGGCCGTGGCCTCCGCCTCCCGGGAGGCCCGGTCGGCCTTCGGGGACGGCACGGTGTTCCTGGAGCCCTACCTGGAATCGGCCCGTCACATCGAGGTGCAGATCATCGGAGACTCCCACGGGAACGTCATTCACCTGGGGGATCGGGACTGTTCCGTCCAGCGCCGGAACCAGAAGGTGATCGAGGAGGCCCCGGCTCCCGCCCTGGCCGATGGGGTGCGGGAACGTCTGCGGGAGGGGGCCC